>JBKJKR010000183.1:0-3798 GCA_046597135.1 Acidimicrobiales bacterium
TGACCTTGCTGGTCCTGGCCGACCACCTGCTGCGCCAGCGAGCGCTCGACATCCTGCCGCGCTGAGCGCAGTCCGGGCCGGTCCGATCCTTGCGACGCGGCGCGGGTAGGGTCGGCCCGATGTCGCCACAGGCTGCGCCCGTCCCGCTGTTCTCCCTGTTCCTGCCCCAGATGCGCATGACCTTCGAGACCATCCTCGACAAGGCGCAGACCGTCGAGCGGGTCGGGTTCGACGGGATCGCGCTCATGGACCATCTGGCGCCCCCCGGGGTCCCGAGCACGGCGATGTTCGACGGTTTCGTGACCGCCGCGGCCATCGCCATGCGCACCGAACGCATCCGCATCGCCCACCTCGTCCTGTGCGCATCGTTCCGCCATCCGGCGATGCTGGCCAAAGAGGCGGTGTCGCTCGATCACCTCAGCGGTGGTCGGTTCGACCTCGGCATCGGGTGGGGTTCGGTCCCCGACGAGCTCGAGCGCTTCGACCTGAACAACGAACCGCCGGCGGTGCGTTCGGCCCGCATGGCCGAGACCCTCGAGGTGTTGGCCAAGCTGTTCAGCGGCCAGGCGTTCGATCACCACGGCCGCTTCTGGCACATGCGCGCGGCGCAGCAGCAGCCGACCCCGGTGAACGGCACTTTGCCGATCATCATCGGCGGTGGTGGGCCCAAGCTCACCATGCCGCTCGTGGCCCGGTACGCCCACTGGTGGAACTGCCCCAGCTATTCGGTCGACGAGCTCGACGCGCTACGGCCGTTGGTCGGCTCGGCCCGGGTGTCGGTCCAGCACCCCATCACCATCGCGGCCAGTGAAGCCGGGCTGGCGGAAGTGCTCGGCCCGGCCCGCAAGCGCTTCGGGAACTGGGGCGGCACGATCGAGGGGACGCCCGATGTGGTGGCCGAGGCGCTCATCGCCGAGGCCCGCAAGGGCGTCGAGCAGTTCTACGTGATGTTCACCGACTTCGCCCCTACCGAGTCACTCGAATTGTTCGGCCGCGAGGTCATCCCTGCCGTTCGAACGGGAGTCGCCGGGTAGCAGCCACCGCTCGGAATGAGCAGCCCGATGCAGTGGTTTGCATCGGTGAGGGTTCGTACCCAAGTCGTGACGCGTGTCCTGTAGGAGTGTCCATGTCGCCCACCCCGATCTCGTTCGCCTTCGATCCGCTCTGCCCGTGGTGTTGGCAGACCTCCAAGTGGATCCGTCGAGTCGAGGAGCTCGGCGCAGCCGACGTCACCTGGGGCGTGTACTCACTCGAGCTCGCCCACCACGCCGACGGGGTGGCCGCCGGCGACCCGCTCACCAACGGGGTGCGCGGGCTGCGCACCGCCATTGCGGTCCGTGACAAGCACGGCAACGAAGCCATGGGCGCCTTCTACGCGGCGCTCGGAACGCGGTACTTCGAGAAGCTCGAGCCGTACGAGGACGCGTCCACGTTCCACAGCGCGCTCGAGGACGTCAGCCTCACGGCCGACATCTACGACCGCGCCATCGCCACGAAGCAGACCTTCACCAAGCTCGTGCGCGAGCACCGGCTGCTCGTCAAGGAGACCAAGGCGTTCGGCGTGCCGACCCTCCGCACCAAGGGCGGCGAAGGGCCTGGCATGTTCGGCCCGGTGATCTCCGAGATGCCTTCCGACAAAGAAGCGATCGAGATGTTCGAGCACGTCGTGTGGCTGATCGACCACGACAACATCGCCGAGCTCAAGCGCGAGCGCGTGCGCGACCTCGACGTCGAGCGGTCCCGTCAGTGGCAACGCGAGCGCGCCGCACGTGCCCGAGCCAAGGCGAAGGCCGCCAAGGCCGCCACGAAATAGCGCTGCCCGGCCTCAGAAGTGCGACTTCTGGAGGATCTCGACGCGCCACGTGTCGCAATCCCCCAACAGTGCCGAAGTGCGGCCGGTTGCGAGTCAGCGGACGCGCACGTTCAGCTTCTCGGGCGCCCCTTGGCGCATGCGGGCCAGGAACTCGTCGATGGGGGCAGGTTCGGGTACATCACCCCCGTGGTCGCCGGCGCGATCCCAGAACGCGCGATACGACGGCCAGAAGTCGTGCCATCCGCCGGCGTATGGCTCGCGCCCCGGCCAACGCATCTTGCGATCGCCGATGGGGGGCTTGTTCAGGTCGGTGGCGAACCAGTACAGCGGCAGCCGGCGCCGGAAGTACCACCGGGCTTCGACGCGCTCGTAGTGGTCCCAGTACATCATGGTCATGATCACCCACTCGGGGCCGGTCTCGTGTTCGTTGCGCGAGTACACGACGCCTCGTGCATGATCGGCGTCGTCGAACTCGATCACGTGCCCACCGGTGACGTGCGCGGTTCCGTCGAACTGCACCCGCAACGTCTCGTCGAACCAGGCCCGCAACGCCTTGCGGCCGGACGCTTCGCGGCTGACCCTGATGTCCTTGGTGAACAGTCCGACGAGCGAGTCGGTGTCACGCATGTCGAGGGCCAGGCTGTAGCGGGCCACGAGCTGGCGGATTGCCTCGGTCGACTCGATGCGGTCGATGCGGGCGAGGAGCTCATCGGTCATGGCGACGACCGTACCCGGTGCACACCGGCCGACGCGTGAGCATGCGGAGCCGGTCCGCAGGCGGCGCCTGTTCGCTCAGTTGCCGCCGGCCGAGAAGTGCTGCCAGTCCTTGCTCGTCGGCCAATCGCCGCCCCACGCCCAGCCGATGCCGCGTAAGGCCTGCACCACCACATCGTCCGCGAAGATGCCGCCGCGGATGGGCTGCGAACGGTCGGCGTACGGCGCGCCCTCCGGCGGATCGACGATGGTGCCCCGCACCCAAGGGTTCACGAGCGGGTTGATGTCGATCGCCGTGCCCCACGAATGCGCCGACAACACCCCCGGCCGGCCGGCGACCTCGCGGCAGTTGAACGCACTCGTGTTGTTGGCGCGCATCGACGCCTGGTCGTCGCCGCCGTAGTCGTCGACGAGTTGCATGCGTTCGATGGGGAACCGTGCGTCGAACAACGCCGAGAACACGGACACGATGGCGTCGGCGTGCGAGGCGCTCACGACGAGCTCGCCCGTGTGCGGTGCTTTGTCATACCCCCAGTGCGTGACCCTGACGAGACGCAGGTCGGCCAGCGCCACCGGGCATCCCTCGCGCCACGACGCACGCATGCGCGCGGCCGATAGGTCATCGATGCCGACGACACTCGACACGAAGGCGGGCGAGTGACTCGTTGTGGTGACCTCGACCGTGGTCGGCGACGCACCCGGCAGAGTCGGTTCTTCGGCAACTGGCGCAATGGTGACGGGCACAGTGGTGACGGGCACAGTGGTGACCGACGGGGCCGTGGTCGACGGCGCGGTGACCGGCGTGCTCTCGTCGGCGCTGCACGCCACGCCGGCTGCGACGAGCAGGGCGAACACTGCCGCACTCGTCAGCCGGTTGCCCCACGTGTGCATGGGGCAAGTGTGGCGGGTCCGCTCAGTCCGCGCGCACCAACGAGACGTTGTCGAGCAGGTACGCCTCGAGTTGCAGCTCGCGCGCCCGGCGGCGGTAGGTGACGGCCAGCGGCTCGGGCAGGGACTTGGCCTGCGCAGTGAGGCTCTCGGCGCGCGAACGCAGCATGCGCACTTCGAGCGACTGGTCGGCGCCGGTCTGGCCGAAGGGGTTGTTCTGGTCGGTGATCTCGTTCATGTTGTCCACCCTTGGTCGGGCAGGGGTTACCCGACGTCGCAGGCCTGGTCTCGTTCGACCAGGCTCGTTCAGGGCTTTCAACACCGCTCGGTGCCTGGTGCTTCCCGGTCCCCGATGTGACGTTCGATGGTGACGCCGGACGCCG
>JBKJKR010000252.1:0-3002 GCA_046597135.1 Acidimicrobiales bacterium
CGCTCGACGCGCCGGGCATCGAAGTCCGGCCTCTTGTGCTCATGACCGGTGACCACGGCTTCAACGAGGTCTTCTTCACCGGCGTGCGCATCCCGGTCGACAACCTCGTCGGGGAGCTCAACGGCGGCTGGCATTGCGCGCTCTCGATGCTGGCCAACGAACGCGTCGCGTTGGGGGCCAGCGGCAGCTCGCTCGTGTCGGGGCGGTCCGATGTGCTGATCCAGTCGGCGCAACTTGCCGGGGTCAACGACGATCTGGTGCTGCGCCAAGATTTGGCCGAGGTCTACATCATCGAGGAAGTGCTGCGGTTCGTCGGGTTGCGTGTGCGCGCTGCGCTCGAGTCGGGCCGCGCGCCGGGGCCCGAAGGGTCGGTGGCCAAGCTCTTGGGTAGCCGGCTCGTCACCAAGGCCGCGGCGGTCGGCATGTCCATCGCCGGCCCACGCGGACTTGCGTGCCTGCCCGACGACGACGAGACGCTCACGGTGCGGAAGGGCTTCCTGCACGCGCCATCGATGTCGATCGCCGGCGGCACCAGCGAGGTGCAACGCAACATCATCGGCGAGCGCGTCCTCGGCCTCCCGAAGGAACCCGACCCCTTCTACAAAGCACCGTTCACCGACATCCCGAAGAACTGAGGTCGAGCGACGGTCACCGGTTCGATCAGTTCGCTCAACCTGATCTGGATCGTCCCGGTGATGCTCGCGGTGGTCGCGGCCATCGTGATCGAAATCGCGCGAACGTTCCGTGCCGGACGCCGGCGGGCTGCGGTGTTGGGGAGCGACCGACCCGGTGCGTTGTCGAACGATCGAGCGCCGCGCCGGCGAAACGTGCCGAGCCGGATCACCGTGCACCACGATCTCGTCACGGTGTTCGACGAGCGCAACGACGCGCACATCGCGCTCGGGTCGGCGGGCCTCGACGTGCGTTCGGACACCGAGTCTGCTGCGCTCCCGTGGGACCGCTTCCACGACGGCGTTGCACCCCTTCCCGGCACGTGGATCGTGCGCGTCGATGTCATCGACGCCGACATCGTCGCGCTCGTGGTGGTCTGGGACCGCGCCGCCGCCTCGCTGTCCGACAACGACGGCCCGCGGGAGTTGTCGCTCGTCGGCAAGTGGGACGACGCCGACTGGGCGTGCTTCCACGCGCTCGTTCGTCTGCTGGCGCGCCTCGTCCATGACATTGGCGCGTTCAATCCGCTGCTGCCCCCGCAGCGCTTCGGCGGGGTGCGACGCCAGAGACTCGAGATCGACACCGCGATGAAGCAGGCCGGGTTCGTCCACGAGCTGAGTCGTCCCCTGCCCGACTGGGTGATCCCGCCGCTCGACGACACCGTCGCCCAGGTGCGAGCGCGCCTCGCGGCCAACCCGCACGCGCGTGGTGACACCATTGCCGACGACGAGCTCGTCGAGCACGTGCGGCTCAACTTCCTCGACACCGACCCCTGGCCCTTCCAGCGTTGTTCGACCTCTGAGCAGGTAGCCCTCAGTCGGCGGCGCAAGGCCTCTGCAACCCGTTCTTCGGACGCTGCACTACCCATGCGGTAGTCAGATGTCCGAAGAACGGGTGACGGGCAAGGGCGGGACTCGCTTCAGCTGTCAGGCGGCGGGCCAGCCGGGGACGAGGTGATGCTTGCGGCAGATGCCTTGCGCGTGGACCATCTTTCCGAGGAAGCGATCGGCGTCGGCCTCTGCGGCAAGCCAGCCGATGACCTCGCCGGCCACCTCGGGCGGGTCGCCCGCGAAGTGCTTGGCATAGGTGTCCTCGTGCGACATCGCGATCGAGCGCTCGGTGACGGTGTAGCCCGGCTCCATCGTGAACGCGCGTATGCCGCGAGAGCGGAACTCCACGTCGACCACCACCGCCATCTGATGGAACGCGGCCTTCGACGCGCAATAGGCCAGGCTCCAACCACCTTCGCCCGCGGGCGCGGGTGGCGCGACGAGTGCGGAGCCCGAACCGAGGTTGATGATGGTGCCCGAACCGCGCTCGAGCATCTGCGGCAACGCGAGCTGCGTGAGGAAGAGCTGGTTCAGGTAGTTCGCTTCCACGATCTTGGCCGCCAACGACAGGTCGATGTCGAGCACCTTCGCCTCAGTGCCCGGCCCCGAGTAGGGCGCGTTGTTCACGAGCACGTCGACGCGGCCCCACTGCCCCATGGCCTTGTCGTACGCGGCGCGGATCGAGTCACGAGCGGTGACGTCCATGGCCACCGCCAACACGTCGCGCCCCAGCGCACGCACCTCGGTCGCAGTTTTGTCGAGGCTGCCCGGAATGGCGGTCGCGCCGACGCGTCCATCGCCCTCGTGCACCGTGCGGCCGGTGATCACCACGTCGTAGCCGCGCTTGGCCAGCGCCAGCGCGCCGCACCTCCCGATGCCCCGACTGGCCCCCGTCACCAACGCGACCTGCCGTTCTCCCCCGCTGTCCGCCATCGCGCTCCTCGTTCCTCTGCCCGGCAACTGTGGTTGCATACTCCCATGTCGAGCGTCACACACCCCGAGGTGCGTCCCGAGGTCCTCACCAGCTGCGGCACGATCCGGGGGCGCCGAGCCGGCGCCGTCGACGCGTACCGCGGCATTCCCTACGCCACGCCACCCACGGGCGCGAACCGTTGGACGCCGCCCCGACCGCCCGCGCCGTGGACCACCACATTGGATGCGGGCGAGTGCGGGCCTGCGGCACCACAGGTGCACGGCGGCGCCCTCGGCGGGCTCGTACCCGACATGGAACCGGCCACGTTCGACGAGGACTGCCTCACGCTGAACGTATGGACGCCGAATGCCGAAGCACCGCCGCGTGCGGTGCTCGTGTGGCTGCACGGCGGCGCGTTCAGCATCGGTTCGTCGTCGCTCGCGACCTACGACGCGACCTGGCTCGCGGCCAACGAGGACCTCGTCGTGGTGAGCGTGAACTACCGGCTCGGCGCACTCGGGTTCCTCGTGCTCGATCTTCCGGGTACGTCGGCCAACTGCGGTCTGCTCGACCAGGTGGCTGCGCTC
>JBKJKR010000426.1:0-3685 GCA_046597135.1 Acidimicrobiales bacterium
GATTCAGCTCCTCGCGATCGCCGGCTCGACGATGCTGTTCGACACCATGGCCCCGATGCCCACGTGGCGGGCGTGGTACAAGACGCACGACCAGACCCCGTACTACGAGTGGATGAAGAAGGTCTTGCGCGTGCTGCAGCACCAACGTGGACCGTCGCGGTGGGTGCTGAAGTCGCCGCAACACCTCGAGCTGTTCGGGCCACTCGTGACCGCGTTCCCCGACGCGACGTTCGTGGTCACCCACCGCGACCCGGTGTCGGTCACCGCGTCGTTGGCCACGATGATCAGCTACACGGCGCGCACCTCGCAGGAGGTCGTCGATCCGCTGAAGATCACGCGGTACTGGTCGGCCACCGTCGAAGACTTCCTGCGCGCCGCGGTCGACGACCACGAGCTGTTGCCCGCCGCGCAGACCATCGATGTGGCCTTCGACGAGTTCATGGCCGACGACATCGCGATGGTCGAACGCATCTACGCGCTCGCCGGCCAACCCTTCACCGTCGAGACGCGGGCCGCGATGCAGGCGTTCATGGACGATCATCCCCGGGGCAAGTGGGGCAACGTCGAGTACCGCCTCGAGGACCTCGGCCTGGACCTCGCCGAACGTCGCGCCGCCCTCGGCTTCTACAGCGAACGTTTCGGCCTTCGCGACGAGCGCTGACGCAGCTGAGCGAGGCTCAGTTGATGACCACGTCGGGGACGCCGAGGCCCTGGGCTTCGCACATGGCGAGGTAGCCGCGCAGCGTTCCGGCGCCGTCGCTGACCGACGTGATGTTGCCGTCGTCGTCGAGGTTGAGGTTGCAGCCGTACATGTGGAACCACACCTGGGTGTTGTCCTCGACGCACATGAGCGTGTGCACGGACCCGGCCGGTTCGTACAGGAACGAGCCGGCTCGATTGACGTAGTCGTACTCCTTGTACTTCCACGCGCCCGACACCGTGTAGCCCCACACCGGTCCGGTGTGGCGGTGCGCCTGCACCTGGAACCCGGCCATGAAGATGTTCTCGATGATCCAGAGACCTTCGCGCTCGTCGATCTGCAGCAGGCGGAGCTTGTTGCCCCCACCGATGTCGGCCCACGGCAGATCGGATGCGCCCTTGTGGACAGCTTCGGTGGAGTTGGCGCTCGTGATCGTCATTTGGAGGTGCCCCCAGGGTTGCAGTGCCGTGGTCTCTGACGATGGTACAGGGCGCCCAGGGGTCGGGTCGGGCGTCAGAGCTTGAGCACTCGCACGGCGTTCTCGCGCAGGAAGTTGGGCCACACCTCGTCCTTGAACCCGACGTTGGGCATGTCGCCCATGATGCGGTCGAGCGACAGGCCCATGGGGAAGTAGCCGGCGTAGATGATCTTGTCGGCACCGCGGGTGTTCGCGTAGTTGACGATGTCGGCGGGGTAGTGCTTCGGCGCGAACGCGGAGGTCGAGTAGTAGAGGTTCGGCCACTTCAGCATGAGCTTCACCGCGAGCGCGGTCCACGGCTCGCAGCCGTGCCGGGTGACGAAGCGCAGCTCGGGGAAGTCGTAGCAGACCTCGTCGATGCGCTCGACGTGCTGCGGCGCGAACGGCACGCGCGGCCCGGGGATGCCCGAGCACACGAACACGGGGATGTCGAGCTCGACGCACTTCGCGTAGAAGGGGTACATCTTCTTGTCGTTGATGGGCACCTGCGGCAGGTAGCCCGCGGGGAACGCGGTGGCGGCCTTGATGCCGTACACCTCGTACATGTGCACGAGGGCGCGGATCTCCTCCATGCCCTTGTTGGGGTCGAACTCGTAGGCGCCGAAGAAGCGGTCGGGGTGATCGGCGAGGGTCTTCTGGGCGATGACGTTGGCGGGGGACACGCCGACCATGGCGCGCTCGACGCCCCACTTGTCCATCTGTGGCAACAACAGGTCGGCGCCCTGGGCCGGTTCGTCGACCGGGCCGGCCGCTGCTCTGGCCTGGTCGGAGAACGGCACGTCCTTGAACATGTACTGGGCCGGGAAGTTCATGTTCTTCGAGTCCGCGTCCTTCAGCTGACCCTGGCGCAGGAAGGCGTAGTTCTGCTCCTTGGCGGTGGCTCCGGCGCGCGTTCCCATCATCGTGTCGATGATCCCGATGTTCGTGGGCATCCCCATGGCACTGCTCCCCGTCGACGTGTCGGCGCCTATCGTTCCACCCCGTGACTGATCGCATCGAGTTCGAAGGCCACGGTGGGATACGGCTCGCCGGCGACGTGCGGGGCCCCGAGGGCGCGCCGGCCGTGCTGTTGCTGCACGGCGGTGGGCAGACCCGCTACTCGTGGGGCGGCACCGCCGACGTGCTCGCCGAGCAGGGCTACCGGGCCTACACCCTCGACTCCCGCGGCCACGGCGAGAGCGACTGGGCGCCCGACGGCCAGTACGCGCTCGGCTCGTTCGCCCGCGACACGCTCGCCGTGCTGCAGGCCATCGGCGGGCCGGTGCACCTCGTGGGTGCGTCCCTCGGTGGGCTCACCGGGCTCCTGCTGCTCGGCGAGGTCGCGCCCGGTGCGGCCCAGAGCCTCGTGCTCGTCGACGTGGTGCCGCACTACGAACGAACCGGCGCCGATCGCATCAGCGACTTCATGACGTCGAAGATGCACAGCGGCTTTGGTTCGCTCGAAGAAGCCGCCGCGGCGATCGCGGAGTACAACCCCCATCGTCCGCCGCCGCGCGACTACCGCGGCCTCGCGAAGAACCTGCGCGAACGCGACGGTCGCTGGTACTGGCATTGGGACCCGGCGTTCGTGTCGGGTGGCCCGGCCGACTCGGGCGTGCGCGGCAACGCGCCGAACGAGATCAACGACCGGGAGCGCATGACCGCCGCGAGCCAGAACATCGACGTGCCGATGCTGCTCGTGCGGGGCCGGGTCAGCGACCTCGTCACCGAGGAAGCCGCGCAGGCGTTCCTCGCCGATGTGCCGCAGTGCGAGTACGTCGACGTGTCGGGGGCCGGGCACATGGTGGCCGGCGACCGCAACGATGCCTTCACGTCGGCCGTGGTCGGCTTCCTCGGCCGCATCGCGGCGTGATCGACATGCCTCGTGCCTGTTCCGGCCTCATCGCCGCAACGGGCGTACCGGCGGCGTAGCGTCGACCACCTCATGGCCAACCGCAAAGCCTCTTCGGGCGAACCCCTCCGTGTGTGCTTCGTGTGCATGGGCAACATCTGTCGTTCACCCATGGCCGAAGCGGTCATGCACGACCTCGTCCGCACTGCGGGGCTCAGCGCCTCCATCGAGGTCGACAGCGCCGGCACGTCGGGTTGGCACATCGGCAAGTCGCCTGACACCCGCGCGCTCGAGGCGGCCGAGAAGCAGGGCGTGTACATGGCGCACCGCGGCCGCCAGTTCACCCGCGGCGACTTCGACAAGTTCGACGTGATCGCGGTGATGGACATCGACAACCGCACCGAGCTCCTCGGCATGGCACCCAACGCCGACGAAGCGTCGAAGGTTCGGTTGTTGCGCACCTTCGACCCCGACGCGCAGAGCGCGATCGAGATCGCCGACCCCTACTACGGCACCGCGTCCGACTTCGATCGCGTGCTCGACGAGGTCATGGCGTCGTGCACGGGCTTGCTCGGCTACCTGCGCGCCGAGTTCCTCGAAGATCACCAGTAGAGGCGCGTCAGTTCAGGTCGAACAACGAGCCGGGTGGTGCGTGGGCCGAGGTCGGCTCGCGGCC
>JBKJKR010000515.1:0-2969 GCA_046597135.1 Acidimicrobiales bacterium
AGGCGATGGATCCGCCGCCGGTGCCGATGGAGGTGAGATCGACGACCGACGTGGCGAGCGGGTACATGCCGATCATGGGCCGCCTGCAGTACGCCAGGCGGCCCATGATCGGCATGTACCCGCTCGCCACGTCGGTCGTCGATCTCACCTCCATCGGCACCGGCGGCGGATCCATCGCCTGGATCGACGAGACCCTCGGGGCACTTCGCGTGGGGCCCCAGAGCGCGGGTGCCGACCCGGGGCCGGTCTGCTACGGCCGGGGCGGCACCCGGGCCACGGTCACCGATGCCGCGGTCGCACTCGGGTACCTCACCCAGCTCGGTGGGGCGCTGCAGCTCGACGCCGCCGCAGCACGCGCCGCGATCGAGCGCACCATCGCCGGGCCGCTCGCGATCACCGTCGAACAGGCCGCCGACGACATCTTGCGCGTGGCCAACGCGCAGATGGCCGACCTCGTGCGTCGTTCGACGGTGCAGCACGGCCACAACCCCGCCGACTTCGCGCTCTATGCCTACGGCGGTGCGGCGCCGCAGTACGCCGGTCGTTACGCAGCCGACCTCGGCGTGGCCGAGGTGGTCATCCCCTCGTTGGCATCGGTGTTCTCGGCCTATGGCGCGGCGGCGACCGATCTGCGGAACATGGCCGAGCTCGAGATCCGTCCCGAGTCCATCGAGTCGGCGCTCGAGTGGTTGCCGACCGAGCTCGCCCGCCTCGAAGCCACGGCGCGCGCCGCGGTCGACGCCGATGCACCGGTCGGCGCGGCAAACGCACCTGGCGCCACGCGGGTCGAGCGCCGCATCTCGCTGCGGTTCGCACGCCAGGTGCACTCACTGTCCATCGTCATCGACGGCGCGTTCGACGCGGCCTCGCTCAGCGCCACGTTCCGCGCCGAGTACGAACGACTCGTCGGCGCCGGAACTGCGTTCGCCTCCGCGGGCATCGAAGCCGTGGGCATCAGCGTCGAGGCACGGGCGCCGGTCGTCACCGACGCGGCCATCGCCGGTACCCAGCATCGGGTCGATGCGTCGCTCGAACCCGTCGGCACCAGAGCGGCGTGGTTCGACGGCGCCACCGTGGACTGTGCGGTCTATGACGGGGCCACCGTTCCTGCCGGCGCCCGCATCGAGGGGCCGGCCTTCGTCGAGCTGCCGACCACCACGCTCGTCGTGTACCCGGGCCACGTCGCAGTGCAGGAATCGACCGGCGACATCCGCTTGCTGCTCCCCTCGTCGTCAACCGGAGTGAACTGATCATGGCTCCTCGTCCTTCGACCGACGTACGCCCTTCGGTGGATCCCGGTCATCGTGGGGCCGGCCTCGACCCGGCCACCTTCGAAGTGCTGCGCCACCGCCTGTGGGCCATCAACGACGAAGCCGCGGTGACCATCGGTCGCGTGTCCGGCTCCCCCATCGCCACCGAGGGCAACGACTTCAACAGCGGGCTCATGACCGCCGACGGCGAGACCGTCGTCGCCGGCATCTACGTCCTGGTGCACGCCGCGGCGCTCGGGCGCATCGTGCGCGACGTCATCGACAACTACACCGTGAACCCCGGCATCAACCCGGGCGACATGTTCCTCACCAACGACACCTACGTCGGCGCGCCGCACCAGGCCGATGTGATCGTCGTGGCGCCCATCTTCCACGGCGACCGGCTCATCGCGTGGACCGGTTCGTGCGTGCACCAGGCCGACGTCGGTGGACCGGTCCCCGGCTCGATCACGGTGGGCGCCCGCAACATCTACGAGGAAGCGCTGCCCATCTCGCCCGTGAAGATCGTCGAGCGTGGGGTGATGCGCGCCGACATCGAACGGGAGTACCTGCACCGCTCCCGTACCCCGGAACTGAACCGTCTCGACCTGCTCGGACAGATCGCTGCGAATCGCGTGCAGTCCGAGCGCGTCCTCGAGCTGTGCGAGAAGTACGGCACCGACGTCGTCGTGGGCACGTTCGACCGCATGATCGACTCGACCGAGACGATCCTGCGGACGCGCCTGCGCGCCCTGCCCGACGGCACCTGGCGCCATGTCGGCTTCGTCGAGCACGACGGGGTCGAGGACAACGTCTACGCCGTGCGACTCACGTTCACCAAGCAGGGCGACGAGCTCACGCTCGACTTCACCGAGTCGTCCGACCAGGCCCCTGCGCTCATCAACACCGCGGAGCCGACCACGTCGGGTTACGCGATGGCCGCGGTGATGACCGTGCTCGGCTATGGCCTCCCATGGACGCCCGCCGCGTACTGGCGGGTGATGGACGTGCGCACGCGTCCCGGCTCGATCGTGCACGCGGTCATGCCCGCCGGCATGTCGATGGGCGTCACGTCCGCGGGCCAAGAGGTGCGCACGTCGGTCAACGTGTGCATCGACCGCATGCTCGACGCGTCGGACGACCCCGAGCACCACGCGCAGATCTTCGCCTCATGTTCCTCCTCGTCGGCCACCTCCACCATCTCGGGCACGTTTCCCGACGGCCGCACGTTCGGCACCATGCTGCTCGACGGGGTCACCGCCGGCATGGGTGGCCGCGCCGGGTCTGATGGTCTCGACACCGGGGGGATGCTCACCGCGCCCGCGGGTCTGTGCGTCAACGTCGAGGTGAGCGAGCTCAACTACCCGATGCGCTACCTGTGGCGGCGTGAGCGGACCGACAGCGGCGGCCCCGGAATCCACCGCGGTGGGGTCGGTGCCGACAACGCCTACACGCCCCATCTGCCCGGCGACTGCTTCGGCGCGACGATGTTCGCCCACGGCACCGAGCCACCGACGTCGTCGGGGGTGCTCGGCGGTGAGCCGGGAATGCAGAACGCGTTCGGCATCGAGCGCGACGGCGTGCTCGCCAAGCGCAAGGCCAAAGAGGTCGTTGCGCTGCAGCCCGACGACGTGTTCCACAACTGGTGCGCGGGCGGCGGCGGTGTCGGCGATCCGCTCGACCGGGCCGTCGACGAGGTGGCACGCGATGTCGACGACC
>JBKJKR010000135.1:0-3553 GCA_046597135.1 Acidimicrobiales bacterium
CATCTGACCATGGCCGACCAACAAGCGATCGACTCGCGCGATCACGTGCTCTTCCTGTGTACCGGCAACGCGGCTCGGTCGGTGATGGCCACGGTCATGCTGCGCGATCGCAGCGACGCGTTCCGCGTCACCGGCGCGGGCACCCACGTGATCGAAGGTCATCCGATGAGCGTGCGCACGCGCCGGGCGCTCGAACGCCACGGGCTGGTCGATCGAACCCACCGCAGCCGTCAGCTGTGGAACGAGGACGCGTCCTCGGCCGCACTGGTCGTGGCCATGGCGCCCGAGCACGTTCGTTGGGTGCGCGAGAACTATCCCGCAGCCGCGCCTCGGACGGCGACCATCAAGCGATTGGTGCAGCTGCTGTCGTCGGCGCCCGGCGCGGCCTTGGCCGAGCGGGTGCGTGCGCTGCGGCTCGAAACCATCGAGCCCGAGGACTGGGAAGAGGTCGTCGACCCTGCGGCGGGTGAGCAGCCGGTGTTCGACGAGTGCGTCGACGAGCTCGACGTGCTCGTCGCCGAGCTGATCGTGGCCTTGCGCCCCGCGGATGGTTACCAGAGCTGATCGAGATACGTGTCGGTACCGGGTACCACGGCGATGAACGGCGCGGCGAGACCGATGGTGCCGTGGCCCGCGGCGGCGACCGAGTCGGCCATCGGCACGATGTGCGACTCCCAGATGTCGCGCGGGTCGCCCTGCACGAAGAGCGCGACGAGCACCTTCTGGTCGACGCCGACCCCGGAGTTGGGCACGTTCGGGAAGTCGCGCGGCGAGAACACGAGCGCTTGCGCGAGCGTCGATGGTTCGCTGAACACCCAGGGGAGAAAGTCGCCGGTGAGCCAGCCGACCAGCGCGTCGCTGGTACCCGCCTCGGCGCGGTCGATCCACAGGCACACGACACCCGGGTACCGATGATCGAGGCTGACCTCGGCCGGCACCGGCCAGGCCGGCCGGTTCACCGAACCGCGGAAGTCGTACAACGAGGTCGAGATGTGCGTGCGCTCGCCGTTCATGCGGCCCTCGGCCGCGAGCTGCTGGGTGGCCGGGAACGACCAGGCGAAGTGCTCGTCGACCTTGTCGGCGAGGTACCAGTAGAACGCGATGAAGCTGCCCTGGTCGACGGGTTCGGCGACCGAGCTCGCGGTCGGGAACCGCAGGTCCTTCAGTGCTCGCGTCGCGACGAAGCGACCGTACGAGAACGCCCACGGCCCGACCATGACGCCCGAGTAGCAGTGGTCGTGTTCGTACCAGCGGTTGTACTCGTGCAGGCGGTCGGGGTCGTTCGTCGGCTCGACCATGGTGATCATGGCCTGGCCCAGATCGATGTGCGTACCGTCGGTCATCGCGTTCCCCCGAGTCGAAGTGACGGCCGGAGACTACGCAACCGCTACCGTTCGCGCATGGGCCGCCTCGTGCCGGATCTGTCGCCTTCGGTGGCGCGCATGCTGTCGCGTCAACGGCCGCGCTTGCGGGGTGTCTCGCATCGCTGGGCGTTCTTCATCTCGCTCCCGGTGGGTGTTGTCCAGGTGGTGCTGGCCGACGGGGTCATGGCCAAGGTGGCGCTCGCGTGCTTCGCGCTCGGTGGCTCGTTCATGTTCGGCGTGAGCGCGCTCGTCCACCTTCGGCCGTGGCCGCCGGCGCGCTATCACCGGCTGATCCAGCTCGATCACACCGCCATCTACGTGTGCATCGCCGCACAGGCCGCCCCGGTCGGCCTGTTGGTGCTGAAGGGATCGTTGCGGGTCACGCTTCTCGCGGTCCTCAGCGTCGGCGCAATCGTCGGCGTGGTGCTCGAGTGGCTGCCGTTCCACCCGCCGAAGGGCCTGATGAACACCCTGTTCCTCACGCTCGGTTGGTTCCCGTTGGTCATGCTGCCGTGGATCTACCAGGGGACCGACTTCCTGAACTTCGTGCTGCTCCTCACGGGCGGTGCCTGCTACACAGCCGGCGCGCTGGTGGTGGGGGCCATGCGGCCCGACCCGTGGCCGGCCACCTTCGGCTACCACGAGATCTGGCACGTGTTCGTGATCGTCGCGGTGGTGCTGCACTCGGTGATGGCCTGGCGACTCGCCGGCATCCTCGGCTGAAAGGTCGACCCGCTAGCCTGCGCGCCCGTGGATCTTCGCTTCACCGCCGACGAGCTCGCCTTCCGGGACGAGCTGCGAGCGTGGCTGCACGACGTGCTGCCCACCATCGCACCGCCCCCGCCCGAGAACGACTTCGCGGCCCGCCGCGCGTACGACACCGCGTGGCAGCGCATGCTGTTCGACGCGGGCTACGCCGGCATCAACTGGCCGAAGGAGTTCGGTGGCCGTGGTGCCACGCCGACCGAGCACCTCATCTTTCTCGAGGAGACCGAACGGCTCGGCGCACCGTACGTGGGCATCAACTTCGTCGGTCTGCTGCACGGTGGCCCCACGCTCATCATGGAGGCGTCGGACGAACAACGTGCGAAGCACCTCCCGTCGATCCTGCGGGGCGACGAGGTGTGGTGCCAGGGGTTCAGCGAACCGAACGCCGGTTCCGACCTCGCGTCGCTTTCCACCCGAGCCATTCGCGACGGCGATCACTACGTGGTCACGGGGCAGAAGATCTGGACGTCGAACGCGCAGATCTCCGACTACTGCGAGCTGCTGGTGCGCACCGACACCGAAGCGCCGAAGCACCGCGGCATCACGTGGCTCATCATGCCCATGGACCTGCCGGGCATCGAGGTGCGGCCCATCAAGACCATCCACGGCGCGAGCGAGTTCAGCGAGGTCTTCCTCGACGAGGTGCGCATCCCCGTCGAGAACCGGGTCGGCGCCGAGAACGACGGCTGGCGCGTCGCCATGGTCACGTTCAGCTTCGAGCGCGGCACGGCGTTCATCAGCGAGCAGCTGGCGGCCATGCGCAAGCTCAAGGAGCTCGCGCAGGTCGCACGAGCCATGCCGAAGGGCGACGCGACCGCGTGGGACGACGCGGAGGTGCGCCGCGAGATCGGTCGCCTCCAGGCCGAGCTCGACGCGTTGTGGGCGCTGACCAAGCGCAACGTCTCCCAGGCCACCCGTACCGGTGTGCCGGGTCCCGGCGGCTCGGTCTTCAAGCTGTTCTACGCCGACGTGCACAAGCGAATGACCGCGCTGGCGCACAAGATCCTCGGGCGCCACACGCTGGCCATGGAGGACCTCGGCGAGCTGTCGTCGGTCGACTTCGTCGGCGACCGTGTGTACAGCCTCACCCTGTCGATCGCGGCCGGCACGTCGCAGATCCAGCGGAACATCGTGGGCGAGCGCATCCTCGGCCTGCCGAAGGAGCGTTGAGATGGACTTCGAGCTTTCTGATGATCAGGTCGCGTTGGTCGACGGCATGCGGTCGGTTCTGTCCGGCCGTTTCGACATCGAGGCGGTCCGTGCGCTCGAGTCGAGCGGTGGCGTCGATCGCGGTCGCTGGAGCGAGCTCGCCGAGACCGGCGTCTTCTCGCTGACCTTGGCCGAGGCCGCTGGTGGGGTCGGGCTCGGTTGGGCCGATGCTGTGCTCGTGTTCGAAGAGCTCGGCCGCGCCGTCGTGCCGG
>JBKJKR010000205.1:0-4520 GCA_046597135.1 Acidimicrobiales bacterium
CGCGCAACGCGGCGACGTCGATCGCGCCCTCCCCCACGCCGAAGTCCTCGCACACGAGATCTGCGCCACCCACGAGCGTGGCGATGTCCGGGTCGCCGAAACGACCGACGAGCGAGCGCTTGCCGGCGTTCAGGTACTGGAACAACGCGGCGTCGGCTTCCCCCAGCTCGGCGCCCACCGCCGTGATGCGTCGCGCCGGGTCACCGCCCTCAGGTTCGATCTTTATGACCTCGGCCCCGGCATCGACGAACAGCTTCGTCGCGTACGGTCCGGCGATGTCGGTGGTGAAGTCGATCACGCGTAGGTGCGCGAGCACATCCATGGGTTTGCCTCTTCAGCGCGAGTAGGGAGAGGTCGGATTGCTGCCGGCGCGCAGGTCCTCGAAGCGGGTCAGCGCAGCGGGCAACGTCGATTCGTGGGTGAACACCCAGAAGCGACCCTCGCGGATCGCGCTCACCACGTTGTCCGCGACCTGGGTGGGGGCGATGCCCATGGCCCGGATTGCTTCGCGCAGGGGCGCCATCGTGGCGTTCTCGTCGCTGCTCAGCGCCGAACCGTGAGGGCGGTTGCGCTCGCTCAAGAAGATGTCCGTGTCGACGAGGTTCGGACACAGTGCGCTGACGCCGACACCGGTGCCCTCGAGCTCGCGGTAGAGCGCCTCGCTCATGCCCACCACCGCATGCTTGGTCGCGCAGTACATGCCGAGCACGTTGGTCGTGACAAGACCCGCCTCGCTGGCCGTGTTGACGATGTGGCCCTCGCCTTGCGCGACCAGGATCGGGCCGAAGGTGGTGATGCCGTAGGCCACGCCCAAGACGTTGACCCCGACGGCCCACTGCCAGTCCTTCGGGGTGGTCTTGAGCATCGGACCACCCGGCGCCACCCCCGCGTTGTTGCAGACCACGTGCACCGCGCCGTAGTGCCCGATCGTCTGATCGGCGAGTCGCGCCACGTCGGCGGGGTTCGTGACGTCGGTCAGCACCGCGAGCACGTCGGCCCCCTTCGCGCCGAGCTGCGTGGCCTCGTGCACCAGGCGGGCCTCTTCGACGTCGGCCATGACCACGCGCATGCCCTCGCCCACGAACCGCTCGGTGAGGGCCCGACCTATCCCGCTCGCTGCTCCGGTCACCACCGCGACCTTGCCTTCGAGCTCGCGCATCGCCATCACGTCCCCCTTCGATACCAACGGCAGAGGCTATGCCATGCTGCTCATCGGCGAGGCCGCCACGGCCCAACCGCGCCGGCCCGCCCGAGACCCCGCCGAACCACCCCGCTGAAGGAGACCCCGCATGATCGTCGAACGACTCCGACTCGACGGACGAACCGTGATCGTCGCAGGTGCCGGCGGTGGCGGCATCGGCTCGCACACCGCCCGCGCCGTGGCGGAGGCGGGCGCCAACGTCGTCGCAGTCGACATCGTGGGGGCGGCACTCGAACAGATCGTCGCCGATCTCACCGCCGAGGGGTTCCCCGTCACGCCCGTCGTTGCCGATGCCCGCACCGACGAGGGGGTGGTGGCCATCGTCGATGCCGCGGTCTCCACCTACGGCGGCGTGCACGGCCTCATCAACATCATCGGCGTCGCCGCACCCCACACGTGGTGCAAGGCCGAGGACGTCACGCGCGAGGTATGGCGCGAGGTGATGGACGTCAACCTCGACTATGCGATGTTCCTGTCGATCGCCGTTGCCCGACAGATGATCGCTCAGGGCTCCGGCGGGTCCATCGTCTCGTTGTCGTCCACCAGCGGCATCGGCGCCTCGCCGTTCCATTCCGCGTACGGGGTCGCGAAAGGCGGCATCGTCGCCATGGTGCGCACGCTCGCCGTCGAGTGGGGCGTGCACGGCATCCGGGTCAACGCCATCGCCCCCGGCACCATCTCGACGCCGCGTTCGGGCGCCGATGCCGGCGACGCGGCGCGCGATCGCCGCGGGGTGCCGCTCGGTCGCCGGGGCACGCCGGCCGACATCGCCTCGGCTGCGCTCTTCCTCGTGTCCGACCTGTCGAGCTACGTCAGCGGGCAATGCCTGCCGGTCGACGGCGGCACCAGCGTCAAGTGGTCGCACCTGGGTGACGACGGCACGCCGATCTTCCTCACGAACCCGGCCATCCTCGAGCAGATCCACGGCACGCGCACGCCATGAGCGACAGCATCAGGAACGTGTCGAACTTCGACCAGACCTACCTCGACTGGATGACGCGCGAGGCCGAGTCGGGTACACCGATGGTGCCCGCGGCCACGGTGGTCCTGTTGCGCGACGCGCCGTCGGGCGACGGCATCGAAGTGCTGATGTTGCGCCGCAACGCGGCGGTCGAGTTCGCGGGTGGCATGTGGGTGTTCCCGGGCGGCCGCGTCGACCCCGAGGATCACGAGGGCACCGAGAACCTGCTCGGCGCAGCCCGCAACGCATCGGTGCGCGAGGCACAGGAGGAGGCGGCGCAGGCCGTCGATGTCGGGTCGCTGGTCTGGTTCGCCCATTGGTGCCCACCGCCCATGGCACCGAAGCGGTTCGCCACGTTCTTCTTCGCCTGCCGCGCACTCGGCGACGAGGTGACCATCGACGGCAGCGAGATCCACGACCACGAGTGGATGAGCCCGTCGGCCGCGTTGCGCCGCCAGCGCGACCAGGAGGTGCAACTCGCTCCTCCGACGTGGATCACGTTGCACTACCTCACCCGCGCCGCCTCGGTGGCCGACGCACTCGCGGCGTTCGAGTCGCGCGAGCCGCGCTTCTACGAGACGCGCCTGGTGAAGGACGACGAACACATGCACTTCATCTGGCAAGGCGATGCCGCCTACCCCGACCTCGCGCCCGACACCGCAGGGCCGCGTCATCGCGTCACGGTTCGCGCCGATGGATGGGTGCTCGACGACAGTGCCGTCCCCTTCTGAGCAGACTGCGGTCGATGACGATCGCGGTCTCACCGACGCCGAGGTGCGCGAACGCGTCGCCGACGGAAGGCGGAACAACGTCCCGGACGCGCCGGTGCGCACCTTGGCCGAGATCTTCCGGGCCAACGTGTTCACGCGGATCAACGCAATCATCGGCGTGCTGTTCGTGCTCATCCTCGCCGTCGGTCGCCCGAAGGACTCGGTGTTCGCCGTGGTCATCGTGTCGAACGCGGTCATCGGCATCGTGCAGGAACTGCGCGCTCGCAAGACGCTCAACCAACTCGCGCTGCTCAACGCCCCGAAGGCCCGAGTCGTGCGCGACAGCAAGGCCTTCAGCGTCGCCGTGGCCGAGGTCGTTGCCGATGACCTGCTCGAGCTGCGCACCGGTTTCCAGGTCGTGGTGGACGGCGCCGTCACGCGAGCCGATGGTCTCGAGGTCGACGAATCGTTGCTCACCGGCGAGTCGGAGCCGGTGCACAAGAACGTGGGCGACGACGTCCTCTCCGGGAGCTTCATCAGCGCAGGCTCGGGGCGCTATCGGGCCGTGCACATCGGCGCCGACTCGTACTCGAGCAAACTTGCGGCCGAGGCGCGCCAGTTCTCGCTCGCCCCGAGCGAGCTTCGGCGGAGCATCGACACGGTCCTTCGCTGGCAGCTGCTGATCATCCCGCCGGCCGCGCTGCTGCTGCTGATCCGGCTGTGGAACTCCGACGAGGTGCGCCGGCTGTCGGGCGGCGAGCACTGGCGCGAGGCGATCACCGGTGTCGTCGCGGCATGCGTGGCCATGGTGCCCAGCGGCCTGGTGCTGTTGACCAGCATCGCCCTGGTCGCCGGTGCGCTCGGACTCGCCCGCCGCCGCGCGCTCACCAAGGAGCTCGCGTCGGTCGAGTTGCTCGCTCGCGTCGACACGTTGTGCCTCGACAAGACCGGAACCATCACCACGGGCGACATCAGCCTCGCCGAGGTCGTCACCATTGACGGGTTCGAGGACGCGTTCGTCGCCCAGGTGCTCGGCGCGCTCGCCGCAGCGGATCCCGAGCCCAACGCCACCCTCGCGCCGATCGCGGCCAACTACGAGGACCCGGGCTGGACGTTGCAGGCATCGCAACCGTTCTCCTCGGCGCGCAAATGGGCTTCGGCGTCGTTCGACGATCAGGGTGTGTTCTTCCTCGGCGCGCCCGAGATCCTCCTCGAGGACGACGACCCGATCCGCGAGCGCGTCACCATCGAGGCCGAGCGCGGCCGACGAGTCATCGCCGTCGTGCGGTCCGGCCAGATCACCCAGGCCGCCGCCGGTGACGTTCCGGCCCTGCCCGAGCGGCGCGAGGCCGTCGCGCTGATGTTGCTCGAGGACGTCATCCGTCCCGACGCGCTCGAGACGCTCGAGTTCTTCCGTGCGCAGGGGCTCACGCTCAAGGTGATCTCCGGTGACCACCCGAAGACGGTGAGCGCTGTTGCCGAGCGCGCCGGAGTACCCGACGCCGATCGGGTCTTCGACGCACGTGAGCTTCCCACCGACAGGTCCGCGCTGGCCGACGTGGTCGACCAGTACACGGTGTTCGGACGCGTCACGCCCCAGCAGAAGCGCGACATGGTGGGCGCGCTGCAATCGCGGGGCCACGTGGTG
>JBKJKR010000236.1:0-2903 GCA_046597135.1 Acidimicrobiales bacterium
CGCCGCCCGCGATGCATCGGCCGAACTGCGGGCGGCGTCCGATGGGGCCGCGTCTGATCGGGGCGCAGCAGCTCATCGAGGCTGTCACGAGCCCGGCTGAGTCGTGAGCGCACCGTACCTACCGGTACATCGAGGATGTTCGCCGCGCTGTCGTAGGCGTACCCGAGCAACCAGCAGAGCACGAGCACTTCGCGGTGGGAAGGGGGAGGCGGGCGAGCAGGTCGTGGATCTCGGTGACGTGATCGGGCGCCACGGCGACCTCGAACCGCTCGGTGGTCGTCGGACTCGCGCGTGTCACGGTCGGCGAGGTCGACGACGCAATTGCGACAGATGCGAATGAGCCAGCCCTCGAACGACCCGCGGCGGACTCGCCGTGCGTTCCGGCACAGCGCCGGTGATGCCGCGGCTACCGTGTCGCCCGGCTCGTCGGGACTTCGCCGGCGTACGAACAGAAGGGCTCGACCGTGGGCGATCTCGACGGCAAGACCATCCTCATCTCGGGCGTCGGCCCCGGCCTCGGGCACGACATCGCCCAGATCGCGTTGCGCGAGGGTGCGAACGTGGTCGCTGGTGCGCGACAACTCGATCGCCTCACGGCCATCTGCGCCGAGCTCGAACCGACGGGGGAGCGCATCGCCCCGCTGCCGTGCGACATCACCGATCGTGCGTCGTGCGATCAGCTGATCGTGCGCGCCCTGGAGCGTTTCGGTCGCATCGACGGTGTGGTGCACGTCGCGGCGCACGACTACAGCTTCGGTGGTCTCGAGGGCGGCGATCTCGACGAGTGGCGGATGATCTACGACATCAACGTGTTCGGCACCATGCAACTCACGCAGGCCGTGCTGCCGGCGCTCAAGGCGAACGGCGGGTCGATCGTCATGATCGGTTCGCAGTCGACCGATCTGCCGCGTGTCATGCAGATGGCGTACGCGTCGTCGAAAGCGGCGCTGCGCAACATCGGCAAGCAGCTCGCGGTCGAGCTCGGCCCGTACAAGATCCGCGTGAACACGGTCGTGGCCACGTGGATGTGGGGTCCGGCGGTGCAGGGCTACGTGGCAGGCGTGGCCGCGCAACGCGGGGTCGACGAGCAGGTGGTGATCGATGAGATCGCGTCGAACATGCCACTGCGCGAGATCCCTGCGGACGACGACGTCGCGGAGATGACCAACTTCCTGCTGTGCGATCGGGCCCGCATGGTCACCGGTCAGGCGATCTTCGTGAACGCCGGCGAGTTCATCAGCTGAAGCTCAGCGGGCGCGGGGGTTGGCCTGGCCGCGGAACGCGTTCGACAACGGGCGCACCGCGGGCCGGGTGGTGACCGGCGTCGCGAGCTCGGTCGCGGTCGGCGCACCGATGCGCGCTGCGACCTCGGTCAGCGCAGCGCGGTCGAGTCCGAACACGCCGATGGCGTTGTCGCCGGCCATCTGCACGGCGGCGCGCTTGGGTACACCCGAGACCGCGTGGCGCAACGACAAACGGGAGACCGAGTGCTCGGCGGACGGGCCGTCGAACACGTGGTAGAGCCCCTCGATGTGCGGGTAGTCGCGGCCCCACAACACGTTCGTGGCGTAGCCCTCGAGCGCGGCCTCCTCGGCGAGCGTGGGCGAGAGGAAGCTCGAGCCGAGGAAGACGTGCTCGCGTGCGTACTCGCTCGGGAGCTTGCGCAACGACGTGCGGCCGAGCACGTTGAAGCGCGAGTAGACGACGTCCATCTCGGCCAGGGTGCTGGTCCACCAGCCTTCGAACTGCTCGGTGATGACGAGCTTGAGCTTCGGGTGGTTCTCGAACACGCGGCCGTGGATGAGCCACCACACCGCGCGACGCGCCATCCAGCCACCGCACTCATAGATCAGCAGGTCCTGCCCGCCGGGGCCGCCGAAGTAGTCGAAGGGTGCGGCGTTGCCCGAGTGGGTGTTGAGGGTCATGCCGAGGTCCTCGCAGGCGGCCCAGAACGGCTCCCACGCGGGGTTGTTGTACTCGAGGTGTCCAGGGCGGCTGGGTGGCGGGAAGTTCACACCCCGGAGCCCGGCCGCCGCGGCCCACTGGAGCTCGGCGACGGCTGCGTCGATGTCCCACATCGGAAGGTACGCGAGACCGAGAAGTCGACCGGGCGCCACCGACACGAAGTCCGCGAGCCACCGGTTGTACATGCGGTAGCCGACCGCACCTTGCTCGAGCGCGTGCAACGGGACGGCGCCCAGCCCGCCGCCGGGGTTCACGACGAACGGCATGGGTTCGTCGTTCTGGGAGAAGTGGTACAGCACCTCTGCGGCCACGCCTTCGGCGTCCATGTCACGTACGTACGCGTGCGCGTCGTGATGCCCGTCGATCTTGGTGACGTCCTCACCCGGGAAGGAGTGGGGGACCACGCCACCGGCAGCTCGGGCCGCGGCCTGCGCGGCCTCGTGCTGCGCGATGAAGTCATCGAAGCGATCGAGGTATGCCGCTGGGCAATACGCGCGGAGCTGTTCACGAAGGCGCGGGCCGACGTGGGCGTCGCCCGACACGACGACGAGTGGCGTGTCGCGATCGATGGCGTCCTGGATGTGGTCGACCCCTGAGGTCGCGGTGATGCTCATGTCACGATTCTCCGATCGCGTAGAACTTGCCGCCGCGGGCACCGACGTAGATGCGTCCGTTCCACACCGCGGGGGTGGACTCGATGCAGCCGGTGAGCTGCAGCGACCAGAGCTGCGGTGGGTCGATCGTGGTGTCGCGCACGTCGTAGGCGTGGAGGACACCGCTGCAGTCGCCTTCGATCAGCACGTCGTCGACGATGACCGGCGACTGCCACACGGGTCCGGGCAGCTTCTTGCGCCACCGGACGTTGCCGGTGGCCCGGTCGATGCCGAGCAGTTCGCCGCCATCGGTGGGCACGTACAACATGTCCTTGTGCAAGCCTG
>JBKJKR010000308.1:0-3115 GCA_046597135.1 Acidimicrobiales bacterium
CTACGCGGCCTACAAGGCGGCGACCGAGACCGAGGGTCGCCCTACCGTCATCCTCGCGAAGACCATCAAGGGATGGACGCTGGGCGAGGGCTTCGAAGGCCGCAATGCCACGCACCAGATCAAGAAGATGACGACCCAACAGCTGTACGAGCTGCGCGAGCGCCTCTACCTGCAGGACGAGATACCCGACGAGGTCATCGCCGACGGCATCCCCGACTACTACCGCCCGGCCATCGGCTCCGCCGAGTACGAGTACTTGATGCAGCGGCGCAAGGTGCTCGACGGCTCGCTGCCCAAGCGCGTGGTGTTCGAACGTCGTCCGCTCCACCTGCCGTCGCCCTCGGTCTTCGACGACCTCAACAAGGGCTCGGGCGGCCGCGCCGTGTCGACGACCATGGCCTTCACCGGACTGTTGCGCGAGCTGATGCGCGACAAGGCGTTCGGACCCCGCGTCGTACCGATCGTGCCCGACGAAGCGCGCACCTTCGGCATGGATGCGTTGTTCCGCGAGTTCAAGATCTACGCGCAGGAAGGCCAGAAGTACGAGCCGGTCGATCACGAGCTGTTGCTGTCCTACAGCGAGTCGCGCGACGGACAGATCCTCGAGGAAGGCATCACCGAAGCCGGTTCCATGGCGAGCTTCATCGCCGCGGGCACCAGCTACGCCAACCTCGGCGTACCCATGGTGCCGTTCTTCGTCTTCTATTCGATGTTCGGGTTCCAACGGGTCGGCGACCTGTGTTGGAGCGCCGCCGATTCACGGGCGCGCGGCTTCATGATCGGGGCCACCGCGGGCCGCACCACGCTCGCCGGCGAAGGCCTCCAGCACCAGGACGGCCACAGCCTCCTGCTCGCCGCGACCAACCCCGCGGTCGAGGCATACGACCCGGCGTTCGCGTACGAGCTCGGCGCCATCATCGATCACGGGCTGCGCCGCATGTACGGCAACCGCGCCGGCGAGTCCGAAGACGTCTACTACTACCTCACCGTCTACAACGAGAACTACCCGATGCCACCGCGGCCCGACCACGTCACCGTCGACGACATCGTGTCGGGGATGTACCTCTGGGACAACGGCCGCGACGACCTCCCGCATCGCACGACCCTCCTCTTCTCGGGGTCCGCGCAGGGCGCGGCGCGCGGCGCACAAGCCGAGCTCGCCGAGCACTTCGGGGTCGGCCTGCAGTTGTGGAGCGTCACGTCGTACAAGGAGCTGCGCCGCGACGCGCTCGAGGTCACGCGTTGGAACCGGCTCCACCCCGCCGACGAACCACGCGTCCCGCGCGTCACCACCAACCTCGCCGCATCACCCGGCCCCGTCGTCGCCGTCACCGACTTCTTGTCGCTCGTGCCCGACCAGGTCGCGCGTTGGATCCCCCACCGCTACCTGTCGCTCGGCACCGACGGGTTCGGTCGCAGCGACACGCGTGACGCGCTGCGCAGCTTCTTCGAGGTCGACACGCCGCACATCGTGGTGGCCGTGCTGGCCGAGCTCGCGGCGAGCGGCACCATCGAGGCATCCGTCGTTCAGGCAGCCATCGAGCGGTACGGTATCGACCCTTCGACGATTGATCCCGCGAACGCCGACAACCAACCGCGCGAAGCGCGCGAGGCTGCCACGACAGGACGCCGCATTGATGACTGAGCACGCCGACGTCACCGTCATCATCCCGTCGCACAATCGGTCCGTCGGATGCAAGGGTGCGATCCTCAGCGTGCTCGGGCAGACGTTGCCTCCCCGCGAGATCCTGCTCGTGGTCGACGGTGTCGACACCGAGGAGTACGCGTCGCTCGAGGACGACATCGCCGACGAGCGCTTCCGCGTGCTCCGACCCGGACACCAGCAGGGCCCCTCGGAGGTGCGCAACCTCGGCGTCGTCGAGGCCACGTCGCGGTGCGTCGCGTTTCTCGACGACGACGACACCTGGTTGCCGACAAAGCTCGAGCGGCAGTTGGCGTTCGTACGCGAGCACGTCGGCGACGACTCACCGTTCGTGTCGACCACCGCCATCGCCGCCCTCAGCGTTCACCAGGCCACACGCTGGCCGCTGCGCGACCCCGAGCCCGGCGAACCGGTCGCCGAGTTCTTGTTCGGGCTCGGCGCTCCCCCGCATCGCGGGCGGGTCATCCAGACCTCGACGTTCCTCACCACGCGCGACGTCGCGCTCGCCACGCCCATGCGCGGCCGGGCCTACGAGGACTGGGACTGGCTCATCCGCGCCTCGCTGGCCGCCCCACACGTGCATCTCCCCGAGCCGCTCGTGATCTTCCACAAGCGCGCGGGGTCGCTCACGTCCCAGCTGCGCCTCGACGAGGCCGAGGACTGGCTCGAGACTCTGCGCCCGCTCATCTCGCCCGAGGCCTACGCGGCCGCCTGCCTCACGGTCTTGGTCAATCGCGGTGCGATCTCCGGCCATCCAAGTGATCTCATGCGAATCTATGGTCGCTCGTTCCGAGGCAGACCGTCGTTGCGCCACCTGGCCGAGTATCCGGCCCGGATCCTGGCCCAGAAGCGCTCGATCCGGCGCGGATCGTGAAGGAACCGGCGTGCGCTCCCGACCGTCGGTCGAACGGGTAGCGTCTCCCCATGCAAGCGGGCACCTTGAGGGTCACGGGCAAACCCGGCGCCGATGCACTGCTGAACAGCGACCCTTTGGCCTTGTTGCTCGGCATGCTCCTCGATCAACAAGTGCCGATGGAATGGGCTTTCGCTGCCCCTCATACGCTTTTGCAACGTCTCGGCTCCCTCGATGTCGGTTCGATCGTGGCCGCCGGCCCTGAGGCGCTCGAGGCGGCTTTCTGCGAGAAGCCCGCGTTGCATCGTTTCCCGAGCTCCATGGCCAAGCGGGCCTACGCAATGTGCGAGTTCTTGCTTCAGAACTACCCGGCCGGGCCGATGGACCTCTGGCGAGAGGAAGGTGACGGCGGTGAGCTCTTCAAACGCATCCGGGCGTTACCCGGCTACGGAGACGAGAAGGCCAAGATCTTCCTCGCGCTGCTCGCGAAGCGGTTCGGCGTCCGACCCACCGATTGGCAGCAGTACGCCGGCGCCTTCGCCGACGAGTCACCACGGTCCGTCGCCGACATCGACGGCCCCGAATCGCTGGCCCGCGTC
>JBKJKR010000350.1:0-14461 GCA_046597135.1 Acidimicrobiales bacterium
CATCCACCCGTCGTTCTTCATCATCGCCGCGTTCATCGGGCTCGGGTCGCGCGAGCTGTCGCTCGGCGTGGTCGCAGTGTTCACCGTGATCGTGCTGGTCTCGGTGCTGGCCCACGAGCTCGGGCACGCATTCGCGGCGCGCGGCTTCGGCGCGGAGCCCACCATCGATCTGTACATCTTCGGTGGGGTCACGGCGTTCGTGCCGCCGCAGTCGATGGGGCGGGTCCGCTCCATCTGGGTCACCCTGGCCGGCCCGCTCGCCGGGTTCGCCCTCGGTGGGTTCGTGCTCAGCGTCTCCGGCGCGTTCGGTGTCGACAACCCGTCGCTGCGGATCTACCGCGACTCGTCGGTGGCCGAGTACGCCGTGAGCATCGTCATCTACGTCAACATCATCTGGGGCTTCGCCAACCTGTTGCCGATCCTGCCGCTCGACGGCGGCAACATCTTGCGCAACCTGTTGCCCGGCACCCCCGAACAACGCGCCCGGGTCGGGGCTGTCATCTCGTTCGCGATCGCGGTGGGGCTGTGCATCTGGCTCGTCCACATCGACTACGCGCGCATGCTCACCTTGCCGGTGCTGCTCGCGGCGCTCAACCTCGGTGCCATCTTCAGCGACCGTCGCCAGCCGGCCGCGGAGAACACCGAACAGGTGCTGGCCGATCTGCGCCGGCTCGACGACGACGACCCCGGCGCGCACGATGCGCTGCTGGCGTCCATGGCGCAACTTCCGGCTCTCGGGCGCGACCGGGCCAAGGTCACCGCCGTCGAGCTGTTGGTGCGCCAAGGACGTGGCGCCGAGGCACGGCGTGCGCTGACCACCCTCCCTGGCAGCGCCCACCCCTCGTCCTATGCCCTCGTCGAGACCATCGACGGCGCAGCGACGCACGGCATCGCGATGCTCGACGACATGTTCGCCCGTTCGCCGTCCCCCTCGCTCGCGCGCTACGTGCTCATGTCGCGGGTGCTGGCCGGTCGGGGTGTCGAGGTCCCCGCGTTGTACGCGATGTTGCCTGCCGGTACCGGCAGCACCGAGATGCTCCGCGAGTTGCAGCACCTCGCCCACACCCGGGGCGACTTCGTGGGCTCGGTCACCATCGGTGAGTACCTGTTGGTGGCGAGTCCCACGGTCGATCCCTGGGTCCTGTACAACATCGCGTGCTCCGCGACCCGTCTCGGCGACACCGGCCACGCGCTGGCCCGCCTGCGCCAGGCCGTCGACGCCGGATGGACCGACACCCACCAGCTCGACACCGATCAGGACCTTGCCGCGCTCTGGGTCATGCCCGAGTTCCGGATGATCCGCAACCGGCTCGCCGGGTACGTCGGCACACCCCTGCCCGGGTAGCTCGGCGACCACGCACGAACCCGGTTGCGTCCGACCCGTCGGTCAGGCGACCTTCACGGCGGAGAGCTCGAACTCGAGGGTGACCTTCTCGCCCACGAGGAGACCGCCGGCCTCGAGCGGGGCGTTGAAGCTGACGCCCCAGTCCTTGCGGTTGATGACGACGGAGCCTTCGAAGCCGACGCGGGTGTTGCCCCACGGATCGACGGCGGTACCGGTGAACTCGAGCGGGATGCTCACCGGCTTGGTGACACCACGGATCGAGAGATCGCCGGTGAGCACGTAGTTGTCGGGGTCGAGCTGCTCGGCCCGGGTGGATACGAAGCTGATGGTGGGGAACTCCTCCATGGCGAAGAAGTCGTTGCCGCGCAGGTGCGCGTCACGATCCGCGTTGCGGGTATCGACGCTGGCCGCCTGGATCGTGATCGCCGCGGTCGAGTCGGCCGGGTTCGCACCGTCGAGGTGCAGCGTGCCTTCGAAGTCGTTGAAGGAACCACGCACCTTGGTGACCATTGCGTGCCGGGCGTAGAAGCCGATGCGGCTATGGGTGGTGTCGAGGGCGTAGTCGCCGGTGACTTGGGTGAGATCGACGGGGCTGACGGCTGTGCTCATGGTGTGCTCCTTGGGGGACCGCCTCGGGCGGTGGTTGATATGTCAACTGTACTCCGCAACATGAGTGACGCATCAACTATTCCGAACCGAGGCGTCTACGATGCGTCACATGGCCGAGGCATGGTTGACCGACGACGAGCAACAGATCTGGCGCGCGTACCTGCGGGCCAACGAGCTGTTGCACGTGCGGTTGAACCGTCAGCTGCAGCGCGACAGCGGGTTCTCCGAGGGTGACTACGCGGTGTTGGTCCACCTGTCGGAGTCGCTCGACGATCGCCTGCGGGGCTACGAGCTCGCCGCGGCGATCCAGTGGGAGAAGAGCCGGCTGTCGCACCACCTCACCCGCATGGAAAGGCGCGGCCTGGTGCGCCGTGAGGAGTGCCCGACCGACGGTCGGGGCGCGTTCGTCGTGCTCACCGACGAGGGTCGCCGTCGCGTCGAGGACGCAGCACCGCGCCACGTCGCCGAGGTGCGCCGGTTGTTCATCGATGCGCTCGCGGCCGAGCAGCTCGCGAGCCTGGGCGAGATCGCCGAGGTCCTGGTGGCGGCGCTCGAGGCCGAGTCCGTCGACCTGTGCACCGAGGGCCGTGACGAGGCCGGGAACAACGAACGGGATGTCCGCGTTGACACGTAGATGATACGTCAACCAGTCTGAGGACTGCATCTTTCGGAGGAACGACCATGCCGGCGATCACCGTGGACAACCCACTCGCCCTGCCCCGCCTCGGTGCCCCGGCGCCCGACGCCGTGGCCCGTCCCGTGACCCGGGTCGTGGCGGCCCGCCACACGATCGAGGGCGCCGGCTTCGAGGTCTGGCGCCCGTTCCCCGGCGGCATCGACTCGCACGTGGCCGATCCGTTCTTCCTCCTCGACCAGCTCGGCCCGGTCGACTACGCACCGGGTCGCGCCACCGGCGCACCGTGGCATCCCCATCGGGGCTTCGAGACCGTCACCTACGTCATCGACGGCGTGGTCGCCCATCACGACTCCAACGGTGGCGGCGGCATCATCGGCGAGGGCGACACCCAGTGGATGACCGCCGGGTCGGGCATCCTGCACGACGAGGTGCCGACCGAGGAGTTCGTGCGCACGGGTGGCCGCATGCATGGCGTGCAGTTGTGGGTGAACCTGCCGGCCGCGCGCAAGTTCGCCCCGCCGCGCTACCAGGCCATCACCGCAGGCGAGCTCACGCTGCTGTCGTCCCACGACGGCGGCGCACTGGTGCGGCTCATCGCCGGATCGCTCGCCGGCCACGAGGGGCCCGGCTCCACCCACACGCCGATCACGTACGCACACGCGAGCGTCGTCCCCGGGGCGCAGCTCACCGTGCCGTGGAACCCGAGCTACAGCGCGCTCGCGTACGTGCTCAGCGGCCGCGGGTTCGCAGGCGCCGAGGCCCGACCGGTCGAGGCCCACGAGCTGGTGGTGTTCGGCCCCGGCGACTCGCTCTCGGTGACCGCGGCCGCGAACCAGCCCGAGGACTCGCCGAACCTCGAGGTGCTCGTGCTGGGTGGTCTGCCCATACGCGAACCGATCGTGCACCACGGGCCGTTCCTCATGAACACCCGCCAAGAGATCCTCGACGCCATCGAGGACTTCCAGGCCGGCCGCATGGGCACCGTCCCGGTCAACCCGTGACGGGTGCGCCGATGACCCAGCGCGTGACCTCGATCTCGAACAGCACGTCGTAGACGCCATCCTCGTCATCGACATCGATGTCCCAATCGAACTTCGCGACGAAGGCGTCGCGCACCGCAGGCGGATACGGCCGTTCATGACGGTGCGCGATGCCCTCGCCGACGAGCGGTCGGGTGCCGCTCTGGAGCGAGATCATCACCCGCGGATCGCGGCGCAACGCATGGGCTTTGACGTGGCTGCCGCTGGTGCAGATCCACGCCCGATCCTGGGACCAGACGAACCAGATCGGCGTCAGGTGCGGTCGTCCGTCGGCGCGGGTCGTGGCGAGCCAGATGATCGTTTCGTCGGACAGCCGGTTCATGCACCGAGTCTGCCCGCGGCATCCGCCGCGTCGGCGCGACATGATCTGGGGATGATCAAAGTCATGTTCAGCTGGCGCGACAACCCCGAGCTCGGGGCCGAAGAATGCGAGCGGCACTACCGCGCCGTCCACATGGTGCTCGCACGCGAGGCGTTCGACGGCGTGCCCGGCTTCATCGAGCTGAAGTACAACCGCGTCCGCGCCGCGACCGTGAACGACTTCAACCAGCGCGAGTCCCGCGCGGTGGAACCCGACATCGATGCCTGGGTCGAGCTGTACTTCGAATCGGCCGAGCTGATGCACGCTGCGTTCACCCGACCGCAACTGCAGGCGTTGTTCGACGATCACCCGAACTTCATGCTCTGCGACGCGCCGTCGAACATCCACGTGTACACCGTGGACGAGGACGTGATCTGCGCCGCCCCGTGACCCGACGGGTCGCGCGGCAGCGGTCAGTTCTCGGTGTCGCCCCGCTGTTCGCGCAGGAACGCTTCGAGCTCGGCGGCGAGGTCGTCGCCGGACGGCAATGGTTCCTCGGCGTCGTGCTGCTCTTCGAGGCGCCGGACGTAGGTGATCACCTGAGGGTCGTCCGCGGCGGCTGCGCTGACCTGTTGCTCCCAGTCGGCCGCCGGCGATTCGAGCGCTCGCGCCCCGAGATCGAGGCGGGTCACCTCCTCGAGCCGGCGCAGCAGCGCGTGGGTGGCCTTCGGGTTCGGTGGTGAGGGCACGTAGTGGGGGACCGCGACCCGCAGCGAGATCACCGGCATGCCGGCCCGGTCGAGCAGGTCGTGCAGGGTGCCGATCACGCCAGTGGGGCCTTCGTAGCTGGGGCTGCCCAACCCGAGTCGCTCGGCGAGTGCGGGGTTCGTGGCGGACCCCGTGACGGGGAGCGGGCGCGAGTGCGCGACCACACCCACCATGGCCCCGAGCGTGACCACCATCTCGGCGCCGCAGCGCTGCGCGATCTCGAGGACGTGCTCGCTGAAGGTCCGCCAACGGAGGTGGGGCTCGGTGCCGGCGCACACGACGAGGTCACGACGACCGTCGAAGTGCAGGACGTGGAACTCGTTCTCGGGCCAGATGATCTCGCGGCGCCCGTTGGGCAGCACCCGCACCGACGGCCGTTCCTGCGTGAAGTCGAACAGCATCTCGGGGTCGATGTGGGCGACGAGCGAACCCGGTGCACGTTCGCGCAGCCAGTTCACCGCGTTCGTCGCGGCACCCGCCGCATCGAACAAGCCGCGGAACGCCAGCACGACGAGCGGCCGTTCCGTGTTCGGTTCGGCGTCCCACACCAGTTCCGTCACGGAGCGGTGCCCTCATTGGTCGGCGACTCGGCGAACATGGCGAGCACTGTAGGGCGACTCACCTTGAGCGACGGTGTGCGGGGCAAGGATTCGACCACTCGCACCGCGACCGGCACCGCGTATCCGGTGAGGTTGCGGCGGGCGAAGTCGAGCAGCTCGGCCTCGTCGAGGTGCTCGCCGGGTTCGAGCTCGACTGCCGCGACGGGAACCGCGCCGAGCCGCTCGTCGGGCAGGCCCACCACGGTTGCCTCGCGCACCGCAGGATGCGATTCGAGGACGTGCTGAACGTCGGTCGGAACGATCTTGAAGCCGCCGCGGATGATGGCGTCGTCGCTGCGGCCGTGCAGCCACAAGAACTCGTCGGCGTCGAGCGACGCGAGGTCGGTCGTGCGCACCCACCCGCGGTCGAGGCCCAGCTGGGTGGACCGCACCTCGAGCACCCCGACCTGCTCGGTGTCGAGCACGTCGCCGGTGTCGGGATCGACGATGCGCAGCTCGGTGCCCGGGTGGGCCCGGCCCACGCTGCCGCGCTTGGTCGCGCTCCAGGCGCGGTGGTCCCGCAAGGTCCAGCCGGTGACCCCGCCGGCGAACTCGGTCGCGCCGTAGGTGATCAGCACGGGGATGCCGTACTTGTCCTCGAACGCGATCGCGGTGGCCGGCTCGAGCGGCGCAGTGCCGCAGGTGACCACTTGCAGGCTCGACAGGTCGTTCGGGTCGAGGTCGGCCGCGAGCACCGCACGCAGGGCGCTGGGCACCAACGAGATGGCCTTGGGCTGATGGCGGCGGACGAGCTCGATCCATTCCTCGATGCGGAAGCGTTCCATCAGCGCCATGCGCCGCCCGGCGACCACCGACGTGAGCGTGTCCCAGATGCCGCTGATGTGCACGAGTGGGCTGCCGGTGACGCGCACGCCGGTCGCGAGTCGGGGGCCGGCGTCGGCCTTGGCGGACTCGTAGTGCTGCGCGCCGAGCAACGACTCCTCGAGGCTCCGGTAGGCGAGGGGGACGCGTTTGGGGGTGCCGGTCGTGCCGCTCGTGAGCATCTGCACCGCGGTACCTGCCGGCACCTCGAGGCGCGGGCCGACACCTGGTGTGGTGCGCGGACCGACGAGCGTGGCCCCGGGCGGTGTCGATCGCACGGCGATGCCGATGGCTTCGAGCTCGTCGAGCACGGCCACGAGATCGGGCGAGGCCCACGCGTCGTCATCGGCCACGATGGCCGCCGGGCGTAGGGCGACCAGGTCGGCGACGAGCTTGTCGGCGCCCTGCTGTGGGTTCACGGTGACGACGGTGCGGTCGGTGCCGAGCAGCGCGAGCACGACGCCGATGTGCTCGGGGCGGGTGCGCAGCAGACACGCGACCGGCGTGCCCGCATCGAGACCTGCCTCGAGGAGCAGTGCGTCGAGCTGCGCGCCGATGGACGCGAGGTCACCCCACGTGGTCCAACGACCCTGAAACTCGACTGCGGTTGCCGACGGGTCGATCGCGAGGATCGCGGTGAGGTGTTCGCCGAGTTTCACGTCACACTTCTAGTCGTGCAGACGCCACCTGGTTGGTATCGCGATCCGACGAACCCCGCTTTCGAGCGATGGTGGGACGGAACGGCGTGGGGGCAGAGCGTTCGCGCCGCGTCGGTCGTGCTCACGCCCCGCGTGGACGCGGTGAACCGCCCACCGACGGCACCGGGTGCACCGAGTGCGGCCACACCCACCTCCTCCGGGGCGTCGCGGACCCGTACGATCGCCGCAGTGGCCGGCGTGGTCGTGGTGCTCGCGGCGCTCATCGTGGCGCTGGCCGTGGCGCGCAACGGTGGGTCCGACACGCTGTCCGCCCAGGTCCGACCTTCGCCCGTGCCGTCCACCGGTGTCGACTTCATCGACAGCAACGGCGCCTACTCCATCCGCGTCGGCGACCAGTGGGAGGCGGCGCAGTTCGCCGACGGCGCGGCGTGGTACACCGGCAGCGGCGACCGACGGTTTCGCGACAACATCGTGATCATCGTCGAGGATCTTCCGTCCGACCTGAGCCTCGCGACGTACGTCGACTTCGGCCTGCAGTCGGCCACCCTTCGTGGGGTGACCTTCGCCGAGCAGCGTCGCACGCCGATCGTGTTGAGCGATGGAGGCGACGCGCTGGTCATCGACTCGTTCAGCGAGCAGCAGGGCTTCGAGCTCGGCCATCGGCTCGTGGTCTCGGTGCACGACAAGGTCGCGGTCACGGTCACGTTCACGAGCGAGCGTGAGCGGTTCGACGAGTCCGTGTCGCTCGTCGACGAGTACCTGCGCACGCTCAGCGTGCACTGAACCCTTCGTCGGTGGGCGGTCCGTCAGCGAACTGCGACGAACGAGATCGTGGTGATCCTGCCCGATGACTCCGTGAGCTCGGGGCGGTAGACGTAGCCCTGCGGGTGCGCGAACTCCTCGAGGCCGTCGGGTCCGGTGAGCTGGGTGGTCAGCAGGTGCCGCACCAACGAGCCTTTCAGCAACTTGTTCCAGTGGTTCACGGCGACCAGCTCGCGGGTGCCATGGCGCGCCACGTCGTCGAGGAAGCGCACGCGCAGCACGCGGCGGGCGGTGGCTGATGGCGCGTACGCGGCGTCGTGTTCGCCCGGCAGGAGGTTCCATACCGTGCGACCGGCACTGCGGGCCTCGAGCAGCTCCGCGAGACGGGGGCGCCACCAGGTGGCGAGCTTGCCGAGCGGCGCGAGCGATGCGCCCATCTTGCACTTGTAGTCGGGTATCGGTTCGTCGGGTGCGACGGCACCCCAGAGTCCCGAGATGATGAGCACCTGCGCGTTGAGCCGGCGCCGCTCGGCCGGTGCGAGCGACGCCTGGTCGAGTGCGCCGTACAACACGCCGTCGTAACGCTCGATGGCCGGTCTGGTGGGTCCGGCGTCGATGGCGAGGTTCGTGATGGTGGCCTCTTCGGTGCTCGCAACACCGACGCCGAGCAACTTCGTGCGCGACGCGAGATCGCCGTGCATGGCCGCCGTGAGCGCGGCGATCACGTCGCGCCGCGCCGGGTCGAGCGCCGACGTGCGCCGGGTGCGGTTCACCCACGGCGTGCGTGACCCTCCGGACGACTTCCCCTCCGACGGGGGGATCAGGATCAAGGGCGCGGCCACGCCGTGACTCTCGCGCAGGCTGCGGTGTCGCGACGGATCAGGCGGGCAGCAGCGAGCGGTCGAAGTGCAGTTCGCTCGCGGCGATGTCGCGGACGTGGGCGAGCATGGCCGCGTGGGTCATGGTGGCGGTGTGCAGGGTGAGCTGCACGCCCAAGCCGTCCATGACGCACGCCAAGCGCCACGCCGACGCCGCGGGATCGGAGGTGCGGAGCCGGCCGACCCGCACACCTTCGCGTATGACCTGCTCGAGCACGCGGGCCCAGGCGGTGTCGAGCTCCTCGGAGATGGCCCGGAGGCGTTCGTTGCGCAGCGCGTCGCCCCACGCATCGATCCAGAGCACCCAGCTCTGGTCGCGCTCGACCGAGGGCAGGTACTCCTGCAGCACGCGGTCGAGCCGATCGACGGGGTCGCCCTCGCCGGACACCGACTCCTCGAGGCGACGGATGTCGTCGGCGGCGCTCACCCGCAGCGTCTCGGCGAGGAGCGCGTCCTTCGAGGCGAAGTGGTAGTGGATGAGCCCGGTGCTGACCCCGAGCTCGGTGGCCACGTCGGCGATGCGGGTGTGGCCGAACCCGCGAGCGAGCACGACGCGGCGCGTCGCATCGAGGATCTCGGCGCGGCGCTGTTCGACGGTGAGCGCACGTCGACCGTTCGAGGTGGGACCCGCAGCGGGGGCGACGTCGGTCACGACGCAAAGCGTACTGCCTCGCTCACGCCGCGAACGCGCCGGGAGCCGAGCAACACACCGTGGCGGGAACTTCGTCCGCGCGGGTCAGGCGTTCGGATCAGCGGGTCGGGTCACTAGTTTGTGGGGCATGTCTGCGACGACCGCCAAGCGCCTCACCGAGTACAGCCACGGCGCAGGATGCGCCTGCAAGCTCGACCCGGGCCGGCTGGTGAACGTGCTCCGCAACCTCACGCCGAACACCCGCCCCGAACTGCTCGTCGGCACGGCCACCGGCGACGACGCGGCGATCTGGAAGCTCGACGCCGACCGGGCGCTCGTCGTCACCACCGACTTCTTGACCCCGGTGGTCGACGACGCCCGGGCGTGGGGTGCGGTCGCGGCCACGAACGCGGTCTCCGATGTGTACGCAATGGGTGGCCGGCCGTTGCTCGCGCTCAACATCGTCTGCTGGAACGACGAGGAGCTGAGCAACGAGGTGCTCGGCGAGGTGCTTGCGGGCGCGCAGGACGTCGCCGTGCGGGCCGGGTTCGTCATCGCAGGTGGCCACACGGTCACCGATCCCGAACCGAAGTTCGGGCTCGCCGTGGTGGGCGAGGTGCACCCCGACCGGTTCTTCACCAACACCGGCCTCCGTGCGGACGATCAGCTGATCCTCACGAAGCCCCTCGGCATCGGCGTGGTCACCACGGCGATCAAGCGGCAGGGCGCACCCGAGTCGGTGATCGCCGCCGCCATCGCCTCCATGACCAAGCTCAACGCCGACGCGGCTCGGATCGCCATGGCCCACGGGGTCACCGGCGCCACCGACGTCACGGGGTTCGGGCTGCTCGGCCACCTCGGTCGCATGGCCCGCGAGAGCGGTGTCGATGTGGTCATCGACAGCGCCTCGGTGCCGGTGCTCGAGGGCGTTCGCGAGCTCGCCGGCGCGGGGTTCGTGCCTGGCGGCTCGGCGCGCAACCGGCGCTGGGTCGACGAGTGGCTCGAGGTCGGGTCGGTGCCCGAGGAGACCGTCACGCTGCTGGCCGATGCCCAGACATCGGGTGGGCTCGTGTTCGGCGTGGCCGAGGGCGAGGTCGACGAGGTGCTGCGCGAGCTGGCGGCCACCGGGCACACGGCGGCCCACATCGGGAGCGCGGGCGTCGGTCGCGGCGCCATCCGCCTGCGCTGACCGACGTCCTGCGAGCGCGGCCCCGGCGGAGTGTCACAGGGGATGCGTACGCTCGGTTCGTCATGGGACTCGACTGCTTCGCCGTTCGATTTGGTGCGCCTGCCGCGGCGATGCTCGCCGCCGTCGTCGGCGCGCACCGCGGCGCCGATGCATTTGCCCCGCTGGTGGTGGTCGTGCCCGACAACCTCACCGGCGTCATGGCCCGGCGAACGCTCGGTGCACAGCAGGGTTTCGTCAACGTGTCGTTCGTGACCCCGGCGGGCCTTGCGGCACGCCTGGCGGGCGCGACCGGCGCGACCGGCGCGTCCGTGTCCAACGTGGTCCGGTCGGCCGTGGTCCGCGACGTGCTGGCCGGTGAGACGCGTGGCCTGTTCGCGCCCGTTGCCGCCCATCCGGCCACCGAGCTCGCGTTGGTCGGCGCATCACGCACGCTCGCCGGTGCCGCGCCCGCCACCCTCGAGGAGCTCGCCCGCTCGTCCTCGGCGCGCACGCGAGCGGTGGTCTCGCTGCATCGTTCGGTGGCGAGCCGCCTCACGGGCCTCACCGACGAACATCAGCTGGCCTGGGCCGCCGCGGCCGCGGTGCGGGCCGATCCGTCCGTTGCGGCCCCGCTCGGTTCGGTGGTCGTCCACCTGGTCGACGAGCTCGCGCCCGCGCACCTCGCGCTGCTGTCGGCCCTTGCCGAGTCGCTGCCGGTCAGTGTCATCATCGGTGTCACCGGCACACCCTCGGCCGATCAGCCGCTTGTCTGGTGGTCGGGAGCGGTGGGCGATGTCGACGTCCCGTCGTCCGCCGCCGCACCGCACGAGCCCGGCTCGGCCGACATCAGCGTTTTCACCACCACCGACAGCGACGACGAGGTCCGTCACGTGGTCCGGGGCATCCTCGAGCGGGTCGAGGCCGGTATGCCGCTCGCCCGCATGGCGCTGCTCTACGCCACCACGGAGCCGTACGCTCGGCTCGTCCACGAGCAGCTCGCCGCAGCGGGCATCGGCCACAACGGCCCGGCCGTGCGCACGTTGTCGGGCACCCTGGCCGGGCGATCCGCGCGGGCGCTCCTCGCGCTCGTACCCGGTCGATGGTCGCGCGACGAGGTGATCGATCTTGCGGCGGGGGTACCGGGGCTCGACGCCGCGGGCGTCGCGCGGCCGGTGGGTTCGTGGGACACGATCTCGCGATCCGCCGGGGTGGTCGGTGGCCTCGACGACTGGCACCAGAAGCTGGCCCGGTACGCAACCACCCGGGCGGCCTCCGGGCACAGGCCGTCCATCGCCTCGCTGCGGGCGTTCCTCGATGACCTCGCCGAGCGCGCCGCCGTGGTCCGCTCGCTCACCGCGTGGCCCGACCTCGCGCAGTGGCTGCACGATTCGTTGCTCTGGTTGGTCGGCGACGCCCGCACGTGGCCCTCCGACGAACGTGCGGCCCTCGACGCGGTGCACCTGGTCATCGACGAGCTGGCCGGGCTGGCATCGTTCGATCACCGTCCGGGGCTCGCGGGGTTGGCCCGTGCGCTCGACACCGCGCTCGAGGTGCCGTCGGGCCGGGTCGGCCGATTGGGCATCGGTGTGCAGGTGGGCCCGCTCGACCATGCCCGCGCGCTCGAGGCCGACATCGTGTTCGTCGTCGGCCTCGCCGAAGGTCTTTGTCCGGCGCCGCCCACCGAGGACACCCTCCTCCCCGACGCCGAGCGGCGGCTGGCGCTCCACGGCGAGCTCGCGCTCGCCACGTCGCGCGTCGGGTCACAGCAGCGTGCGTTCCTCGCCGCACTCGCATCGGCGCGCGACGAGTGCGTGCTCGGCTTCCCGCGCGGCGACCACCGTGGCGGCCGAACGCGGCTGCCGTCGCGCTGGTTGCTCGACGTCCTCGGCCGGGGCGGTCCTCGTCCCACCACCGATGATCTCGTGGCCGGCCGCTGCGCTGGGGTCGAGCACATCGCCTCCTTCGGGGCCGGGCTCCGCGGCGCAGTGACCGCCGTGCACGGCGCCGAGCGCCGCCTGCAGCTCCTGTACGACACCGACCCCGCAGCGCTCGCGACGCACGCGCTCCGCACCCCTGGGCTGGCCCGGGGCATCACCGCCATCACGGCCCGTCGCTCGGGGGCGTTCACGGTGTGGGACGGGAACCTGGCCGACCGAGCCGTGCCCAGCCCCGGCCAGGGCACCGTGGTATCGGCCACCCGCCTCGAGAAGTGGGCCGGCTGTCCGTTCCGCTACTTCCTCGGCTCCGTGCTCGGTCTGGGCGAACGCGACACACCGGAGCAGCTCGACCAGGTCTCGCCGCTCGAACGAGGTTCGCTGCTCCACGCGGTGCTCGAGCAGTTCATCGGCGAGGCGCTCGAGTCGCCGCCTGCGCCCCACGAGGCTTGGACGGCCGCGCATGCGGCGCGGCTCCATGCCATCGCCGACGAGTTGTTCGCCGCGGCCGAGGCGCGCGGTGCCACCGGGCCGGCCGTCCGGTGGCGGCGCGAGCAGGTCGACCTGCGCGCCGTACTCGATCGGTTCCTGGTCGAGGATTCGGCGTCGCGAGCGCGGCGTGGCACCACCCCGCACGCCGTCGAGTACGCCTTCGGCGCCGGCGATGAGCCCCCCCTCGAGGTGCGCCTGCCCAACGGTCGGGTGCTGTTGTTCCGCGGCTTCATCGATCGGGTCGATCGCACGGCCGCCGGCAGCTCGGTGGTGCTCGACTACAAGTCGGGCAAGCACGAGCGGTATGCCGGTCTCGTCGACGATCCCGTCGGCGCCGGCACCAAGTTGCAGCTGCCGATCTACGCGCTGGCCGTCGCGGCGGCGACGGGCGCCCCCGCCGAGTCGGCTCACTATTGGTTCATCGAATCAGGCCGCTGGGTCGGCTACGCACTCGACGCTGATCGACTCGCCCGCTTCCACGACGTGCTCGGCGCCATCACCGATGGCATCAGCGCCGGCATGTTCCTCGCCCATCCGGGCGCCTACAACAGCTTCTACGGCACCCACGACGATTGTCAGTACTGCGAGTTCGACCGCTTGTGCGGTGGGGCCCGGGGCGAGCAGTGGTCGGCCAAGACCACCGACCTCGATCCGGCGGATCCCCGCGCCCGTTACCTTGCCCTCGCGGAGCCGTCGTCATGAGCGTGCCCATCGACCAGCAGGTCCGCGACCGCATCACCACCACCGGTCTGCGCGAGACGCTGTTCGTCGATGCCGGCGCGGGCACCGGCAAGACGTCCACCTTGGTCGACCGCATCGTGCACCTCGTGCTGCACGAACAGGTGTCGCTGCGTGACCTGGCCGCCATCACCTTTTCCGAGGCGGCCGCCGCAGAGCTGCGCGACCGGGTGCGCCGCGCTCTCGATGCGGGTGCCCGCACCGACGATGTCATCGCCGCCGAACGGTGTCGCGACGCCTTGGCCGATTTCGACACCGCCGCGATCTCCACGCTCCACGGGTTCGCGCACCGGTTGCTGCGCGAGCATCCCATCGAGGTGGCCATCCCACCGCGCGTCGAGGTCCTCGACGAGGTGCAATCGATCCTGGCCTTCGAGGACCGTTGGGCCGGTCACGTCGACGGTTGGCAGAACGACGAGCGCTATGTGCCGCTCGTGGTTCGGTTGTGGAGTTGTGGCGTCGAGCTGCGGCGGCAGTTCGGGCCGTCCCTCAAGGACGTGGCCGCGGTGCTCGACGACAACTGGGACCGTCTCGAGGAGTTCACCCCGCCGTCGATGCGCGCACCGCGGGCGCTCGATCGCCGCCCGCTGCTCGCCGCGATCGACGACGCCATCGCGCTCGCGCAGGAGTGCCTCGACCCCGACGACAAGTTGCTCTTCCGCATCGCCACCTTCCTTCCCGAGTGGTCCACGGTGCGCGAGCTCGACCCGGCCGACGACGACCGTCTCGTTGCCCTGTTGCGCAAGCGGACCAAGTGGTCGCCCGCCAACAAGGGATCCAAGAAGCACTGGCCCGACGTCGAGGCGGCTCGCGCCCGAGTCGCCGCGGTCGAGGAGGCCGCAGCCGCGTTGTACGCCGGCGCGGTGGACGACGTGCTGTCGATCTGGTTGGGCGTGCTGCACGGCGTGACCTTGGCCGCGGCCCACGAACGACGAGATGCCGGGCAGCTCGAGTTCCACGACCTGCTCGTGTTGGCACGCCGTCTCCTGCGCACCAGCCCGTCGGCCCGGCGAGCTGTACACCAGCGCTACACGCGTGTAGCGCTGGTGTACAGCTCGCCGGGCCGACGGGCTGGTGC
>JBKJKR010000197.1:0-3423 GCA_046597135.1 Acidimicrobiales bacterium
CGTCGGTTCGTCGGCGAGCGATCGCACGACGTGGTCAGCGGGCGTGCACGGCGCGCCCGTGCACCTCGTCGAGGACAAGTAGCGAGCCGATGGAGCGGGCCGCTGGGTGCGGTCAGGCGTCGGGCAACCGGGCGGCGTCGACCGTGCGCACGATGCCCGCGGCGTCGAGCCCGAATCCGGCGAGGATCGTGTCGGGTTTGCCGTGAGGGATGTATTCGGTGGGCACCCCGAGGACGCGCACGTCGACGCGATGGTCGATGCCGAGCACGAGGTCGCGGATGGCCTCGCCGGCGCCTCCGGCACGCAGCCCGTCCTCGATGGTGACGACCAACGGGTGCGTCGCCGCCTCGGCGATCATGTCGGGGTCGAGCGGCTTGACGGCACGTACGTCCCACACCGTCGTGCTGACCCCGCGGGCGGACAACTCGTCGGCTGCGCCTTCGGCTGCGTCGAGCATCTTGCCGACGGCCAGGATGCACACGTCGGCGCCGACGCGGGTACGGCGTGCGTGCACACCGGAGCCGACCTCGTGCTCGGGCACGCTCCGCGCGGCGGTCTTCGGCCAGCGGATGGCCGCGGGCCCGTCCAGGGTGAGCGCGTCGGCGAGCATGACGTGGAGCTCTTGATAGGACGACGGCGCGAAGATCGTCATGCCGGGCACCTTCGACAGCAGCACCATGTCGAGCAGGCCGTGGTGCGACGCGCCGTCGTCGCCGGTGATGCCGGCGCGGTCGAGCGCGAAGACCACGGGTTGGCCGTGGAGCCCGACATCGAGGTTGACCTGATCGAACGCCCGGGTGAGGAACGTGGCGTACACCGCGACGACCGGGCGCAAGCCCCCCATGGCCATGCCCGCCGCCGCGGTGACGGCGTGCTGCTCGGCGATGCCGACGTCGAAGCAACGGTCGGGAAAGCGATCCTGGAACGGCAACAGACCCGTGGAGTCGGGCATGGCGGCCGTGATGGCCACGAGGTTCGGGTGCTCCTCGCCCATCTTGACGAGCGCCTCGGTGAAGGCGGCGGTGTAGCTGCCCGGCTTCAACTCGGAGAGGTCGTGCATGTTCTTGATGAGGTCGTTCTCGGCCGGTGCGTGGCCACGACCCTTCTGTGTGAGCACGTGCACGACCACCGGGCCGTCGAAGCGCCGGGCATTCGCCAGGGCTTTCTCGACGGCGTCGATGTCGTGGCCGTCGAACGGGCCCATGTAGCGCAGGCCGAGGTGCTCGAAGAACGCCGGCGGCTCCCACATGTGGCGGATCGCCCACTTGGTGGCGTTGATGCCGCGCTCGAGCCGTTCACCGAGCCACGGGATGTTCTCGGCCAGCTTCTCGATGCGGGCCTGTCGCTGCATGTAGACCGGGTTCGACCGGATGCGCACCAGGCTGTCGGTGAGCTTCGACACGGTGGGGGCGTAGCTGCGCCCGTTGTCGTTGAGCACGATGGTGACATCGGCGCCGGAGTGCCCGAGGTTGTTGAGGCCCTCGAACGCCATGCCGCCGGTCATGGAGCCGTCGCCGATGACCGCGACGACGCGCCGGCCGTGATCGGGGCCGAGGCGGGCGGCCGTGGCGAGACCGTGGGCGTAGGACAGCACCGTCGAGGCGTGGCTGTTCTCGATCCAGTCGTGCTCGGACTCGGCACGGCACGGATAGCCCGACAGCCCGCCGGTCTGGCGCAGGTGCTCGAAGGCCTTGTACCGGCCGGTGACCAGCTTGTGGACGTAGGACTGGTGCCCGGTGTCCCACAAGATCATGTCGCGAGGCGAGTCGAACACCCGGTGCAGGGCGAGCGTCAGCTCGACGACCCCGAGGTTCGAGCCGAGGTGGCCACCGGTGCGCGAGACGGTGTCGACGATGAACTCACGGATCTCGGCGGAGAGCTGTTCGAGCTCAGTCTTCGACAGCGCCCGCAGATCGCCAGGACCGTTGATCGTTTCGAGCAGCGCCACGCGGCCAGGCTAACCCCGCTGCGGTGCCCTCCGACGTCACGGGGCGTTCACCTGCTCGTCAGATGTCTCGTCGCGGGTGACCTGGTCGGACGGGGCGTCGGGCGGCAGCTGTCGGAACAGCGGGGCGAAGCGCAACCGGTTCTCGAGGCGGGCGCCGAGCCCGCTGACCACGAAGCCGGTGGCGAGCGCGAACGCCCCGCCGGCCGCGTCGAGCCAATAGTGGTTCGCGGTGACGATGATCGCGAAGAAGGTCAACCACGGATAGATGAGCAGCGCGACCTTGGCGACGCGGTTGTGGATCACCGGGTACAGCGCGAGGCAGCACCAGGATGCCCAGCCGAAGTGCAGGCTCGGCATGGCGGCGTACTGGTTCGAGACCGACTGCATCATGCCCGAGTCGAACGACCACAACCCGCCGTAGCGCGACAGCGAGTCGACGAACCCGTGAGGGTCGCACCCGCCGTACACGGAGGTGCAGTCGTCGAGCAGCCGTGGCGGCATGAGCGGGTACAGGCTGAACCCCACGAGTGCCAGGCCGGTGGTGGTGGCGAGCACGTTGCGGTACCGCGTGTAACGCCGGGGATGGCGGCGGTAGAGCCACACCATCGCGAAGATCGTGACGACGAAGTGGAACGTGCCGTAGAAGATGTTCCACGCGCGCATGAACCATCCCCAGCCGAGGAAGACCGACTGGAGGTTCTGCTCCTGGAACAGGCCGAACGCCCGCTCGATGCTGATGATGTCGGTGGCGTTCTTCAGCGCACGCTGGGGCGACACCGTGGCTGAGCCGAACTGGTTTCGCACGGCCGAGTAGATGCCGTAGAAGACGAGCACGAGGATGATCTCGACCCACCACCGAAGATTGGGACGCGACGACGTGGGCGCAGCTGGATGCGGCTTGCTCGTCTGCATCACGGGTGCCTTCGCCTCCCTCACCGGATCGTTCGAGACTACCGATAACGCCGGGACACGCGGGTCAGCACGGGTCGAACGTGGGTCGCGTAGCGTGCTGTCCATGTCCGATCGAAGTGGCGCAAACCGCGCGGTGCCGCCACAGCCGCAGCCGCAGCCCGACCCCTCGTTGCCGACCCGTTCCGTCCAAGGCCACGGCGGCGACCTCGCGGTCGACGCGCTCGTGGCCCACGGGGTCGACGCGCTGTTCACGCTGTCGGGTGGCCACATCTTCCCGTTGTACGACGCGGCCGTGAAACGGGGCGACGTGCGGTTGTTCGACGTGCGGCACGAGCAGACGGCAGTGTTCGCCGCCGAAGGCTTCGCCAAGCTCACGCGCCTCGCCGGGGTCGCCGCCCTCACGGCCGGTCCGGGCGTGACCAACGGCGTCAGCGCGGTCACCGGCGCCATGTTCAACGGCTCGCCCGTCGTGGTGCTCGGTGGGCGTTCGTCCGATGCCGGCTGGGGCCGCGGTGCGCTGCAGGAGTTCGACCACGTGCCGATGATGACGCCCATCACCAAGC
>JBKJKR010000134.1:0-3038 GCA_046597135.1 Acidimicrobiales bacterium
GACGGTCATCTGCCTGCACGTCGGCTCGTCCTCGAGCGCGCCGATGACGTCGTCCGACGCCCCGTCCGACACCGTCGGCGTGCTGTTCTTCGGCTGGGCGATGTTCTCGGCCGTCGACTGGCTCTACTCGAAGATCCCGGTGCGCTTTCCGAACATCAAGATCTGCATGTCCGAAGGGGGCATGGGTTGGGTGGCCGGGCTGCTCGACCGGCTCGACCACGTGGGCCGCTACCAGCAGGTGTACGGCACGTGGGTGGACATCGACCTGACCCCGCGCGAGGTCATGCAGCGCAACTTCTGGTTCTGTGCGATCGACGATCCGGCCGGGCTCGAACAGCGTCACCTCGTCGGCGTCGATCACGTGCTGCTCGAGTCGGACTACCCGCACCAGGACGGCACCTGGCCCGACACCCAAGAGCTCCTCTACCAGCAGATCGGCCACTTCCCGGCCGACGACATCCGCAAGCTCACGTGGGAGAACGCGTCGAAGCTGTTCTCGTTCCCCGTGCCCGTCGCCGTACAGAACGATCCCGAGGCCTACTGATGAACACCGATGACATCCGGTTCAAGATCGCCGCGTCCCGTCGCATCCTCTACCGCGAAGGCTGCGACTCCAACGTCGGCGGCCACGTCAGCGCGCGGGCGCACGGCGAGGACGCGTTCTGGTCGACCGGCTTCGAGTACTTCGACCAGACCACGCCCGAGCGCGTCGCCAAGCTGAACTTCTCGCTCGAGGTGCTCGAGGGCGAGCTGTCGTTTTCGCCCGCGCTGAACTTCCATGCGCGCATCTACCAGCTGCGGCCCGACGTCAACGCGATCGTGCACCTGCACTCGCACAACATCTCGGTGCTCTCCTCTGTCGAGGGTCGAACCATCGGCATGTACAACGTGAGCTCGGTGCTGTTCCACAACGATCAGGCCACGTACTTCGACGACGGCCACAAGTCGCACGTCTCGGTGGCCGACGAGCTCGGCGACAAGCGACTCGTGATCATGAAGAACCACGGCGCGATCATCGCCTCGCAGTCGATCGAGTCGGCGACCATCGAAGCACTCGTCGCCGAGCAGGCGGCGAGGTACCACCTCGAGTGCGAGGCAATAGGGGGCACACCGATCCTCGAGGACGAGGTCGTGGGCGGACGGGCGATGTACTTCAAGCACTTCATCCCGAACATGTGGGAGTCGAACGTGGCGCGTCTGCGCAGCTCCGACCCCGACCTCTTCGCTTGATCTCGACGGCACCGCTGACACGCCGTGTCGGCTTCATAGGCGGGCCGGGAGAACTGGTCGACGCGCTCGCGGCCGGGTTGGCGATCGACGATCGCGTCGTCGTACCCGGACCCTTCGCGCATCCGTGGGGTGCGTCATCCATCGAGGCGCTGGACGCGTTCCGGGCCGGCCTCGCGGCGAGCGAGCCGCTCGACGCCGTGGTGCTCTGCACGTGGCCTGCGTCGTGCCTCACCGAGCCGGCGGAGGGCATTGCGTCCGATGCATGGACCCGACATGTCGAGTGGCCCATCGCCTGCTGGGCGGCCACACTCATCGGCGCCGTCGGGCGCTGTGCCGACGGCGGCTCGGTCGTCGTGGTGGCCGAGCTACCGGCAGCCCTCGACGTCACCGGCCATCTGGCCCACGTGGTGGTCGGCGAGGCGGTCACGGCACTTGCGCGATCGCTCGCGCTCGCCGAGGGGCGGCGCGGCGTGCGAGTGAACGTGGTGTCGACCCAGTTGCACAGCGCACCGGCGCGCCCCATGGGCTCACCGCCGCCCCTCGCCGGCTTTCCGGGCCGGGCCCACATCGAGGTCGCCGGCGCCGTTCGCCTGCTGCTCGACGATGACGCCGCCGGCGTCACGGGCACGGTGGTCCGCGCCGACAGCGGGCGCGCGTGGTGAGCCATCGCGTGCTCATCACGGGGGCCACCGGTGGCGTCGGTCGGGGCATAGCGCTCGCGTGCGGCACCGCGGGCTGGGAGGTCTGGATCGCGGCGCGTCGCGAGACCGAGGGCCGTGCGGTCGCGGCCGAGGTCGACGCCCGCGGGGGCGCGGGGCGCTTCGTCGAGTGCGACGTAGCCGATGAAGCCTCGGTAGCAGGCGTCCTTGCGACGGTGGCCGAGGCGGGCGAGCTCCACGGCGTCGTGCACAACGCGACCAGCTCGTACTCGGGCGTGCCGCGGTCGGCCACCGACCTTCACCTCGACGAGCTCGGCCATCAGGTGGCCGTCGGGTTGCGGGGGTGTCACCTGCTGGCCCGTGCCGCGCATCGGTCGCTGCGGGCCACGCAGGGCTCGTTCCTGGTGCTCACCTCCGAGGCAGGCTTCGAGGGCAAGAAGCTGCTGTCGACCTACGCCACCGTCAAGGCCGCGCAGCGTGGGTACATGCGTGTGCTCGCCCGCGAGTGGGGTCCCGACGGCATCCGTGTGAACGCGCTCGCACCTCTGGCATCATCTCCGGCCATGGACGACGCGCTGCGCCTCGATCCCGAGATGCGCGAGCGGGTCATGCGCCGCAATCCGCTCGGTCGCCTCGGAGATGCCGAGCACGACATCGGCCCGGTCGCCCGCTTCCTGCTCAGCGATGAATCGAGGTTCGTGACCGGGCAGACCATCATGGCCGACGGCGGAAGCTGCCCCATCACCTGAGCGACAGCTCGAGCACGGAACCGACACCGGTGATCCGATCGCTCAACGCCGACGAGATCGTTCGACTTCGTGCGTACTGCGTCGTCCGTCGTGCCGTTCCCGGCGACATCATCTTCGGCCCGGCGATCTGGCGCAGGACCTCATGGTCATCCTCGAAGGCCAGATCGAGGTCGTCGCCGGCTGCGACGTGTGTTCGCCACGGAACCCGAGCTGTCCGACCTGATCCTGCAGACCTTCGTGGCCCGGCGGCTCGCGGTCGTTGCAGTTCTACGGCTCGAGGTTCTCCGCACGGACGACGGCGCTGCGCGCGTTCTTGTCGCGCGTCGGTCAACCGCACCAGTGGATCGATCTCGAGGACGCTCCCGATGCGGTGGCGCTGCTCGATCGTTGTCATGTCTCG
>JBKJKR010000248.1:0-5715 GCA_046597135.1 Acidimicrobiales bacterium
CCTGATCAAGGTGATCAGCACCTACAAGGAGCGGGCGCTCGACGACGCCCTCAAGACCGAGATCGGCGAACTGCTGGCCCAGCCGCGTGGCTGGCTCGATTACACGCTGGGCCAGACCAAGGTCACGGTCAACCGCCAGTTCGGTACCTGGGACCCGGTCCAGACCAAGGTCATCCCGCCGGCCGGCGCCACGCCCGCGCCCACCACCACGGCTGTGCCCGCAGTTGCGAACGACCTGCCCCTGTCCACGGGGGTCACCGGCGCCACCGCGACCTCCGGCGCCAACGCCGGAACCGGTGCGGCGAGCGGCGCGACTGCAGCCACCGGAGCCAGCGGGAAGTGAGTGGGTCCGGCACCGCCGGTCCCGATTCCGAGGCCCCGGTGCCACACGCGCCCCGCGGTCGGGTCGTGGTGGTCGGTCTCGGCCCGGCGGGGCCCGATCTGCTGACGGCGGGCACCATCGAGCAGATCGGTCGCGTCCCGCACCGGTACGTACGAACCACGCGGCATCCCGCGGTGTCCGCGGTGCCCGACCCCGTCTCGTTCGACGCGCTGTACGAACAAGCGGCGAGCTTCGACGAGGTGTACCACGGCATCGTCGAAGCTCTTGTCGCGGCGGCTGCCACCTACGGCGAGGTGCTCTACGCGGTGCCCGGCTCACCGCGGGTGGCCGAGCGTTCGGTCGACCTGTTGTGCGCCGATCCCCGCGTCGACGTCGAGGTGCATGCGTCGCTGTCCTTCCTCGACCTCGCCTGGGTGCGCCTCGGCATCGATCCACTGGCCGTGGGTGTGCGCGTGGTCGACGGCCGCGCGTTCCGCGTCGAGGCCGCGGGGTCGCGTGGGCCACTCCTCGTCGCGCAGTGCGATGCGCGCCACGTGCTCTCCGACATCAAGCTGGCCGTCGAAGACCCACCGGCCACCCCCGTCACGGTCGTGCAACGGCTCGGCGAGCCCGACGAGCGCATCTTCACGGTGGCCTGGGACGATCTCGACCGTTCCTTCGACCCCGATCACCTCACGTCGCTGTACATCCCCGAGCTCGCAGAGCCGGTCGCCGCGGCGTTCGCCCGCTTCGACGAGCAGGTGCGCGTCCTGCGCGCCGAATGTCCCTGGGATGCCGAGCAGACCCACGAGTCGCTGCGTCGTCATCTGCTCGAGGAGACCTACGAGGTCCTCGAGGCGGTCGACGAGCTGGCCGCTGATCCCGACGGTGGCTACCTCCACCTCGAGGAGGAGCTCGGCGACCTGCTCTACCAGGTCTTCTTCCACTCGGTCATCGCGGCAGAGAACGGCATGTTCACGGTGGCCGATGTCGCCACCGGCATCTTCGAGAAGCTCGAACGCCGCCACCCCCACGTGTTCGGCACCGCCGAGGCCTCGTCCACCGACGAGCTGCGGGCCAACTGGGAGGCGATCAAGCGCGCCGAGAAGCAACGCGCTTCCGCCATGGACGGCCTGCCCGTCGGATTGCCGGCGCTCGCGTTCGCGGCCAAGGTGCTGAGCAAGGCGGGTTCGTTCGACGTGCTCACCGCCGCCGGTATGGCGAATGGGTCTCCCGACGACGAGACCGCGTTCGGCGCCGAACTGCTGGCCGTCGTCGCGCGAGCGCGTGCCGCGGGGGTCGATGCCGAACAGGCACTGCGTCGCGTTGCGTCCCTCGCGGTGGCCGCATATCGCGCTGCCGAGTCGGCGGGCCCCGACGAGACCCCGCGATCTCACGAAGCGCGCGAGATGAACCCCACCACGCCGCCCGATGAACACCGTCCGCGCGGGACCGCGGTGTAACCTCACCCCCCACGAGCAACGGGAGTACCTGAGTGTCCACCATCGACTTCGTTTTCGGTCGCGAGGTCCTCGACTCGCGTGGCAACCCCACCGTCGAGGTCGAGGTCGTCCTGGAGTCCGGCGCGCAGGGTCGCGCCATCGTGCCCAGTGGTGCATCCACCGGTCAGTTCGAAGCGGTCGAGTTGCGCGACGGCGGTGAGCGTTACGCCGGCAAGGGCGTGCTCGGCGCCGTCGACAACGTCAACGGCGAGATCGCCGAGATGGTCGAAGGGCTCGACGCGTTCGAGCAACGGGCCATCGACCGCCTGCTGTGCGATCTCGACGGCACCGACAACAAGGCACGCCTCGGCGCCAACGCGTTGCTCGGCGTGTCGCTCGCGATCGCCAAGGCCGCTGCGGCCGAGCTCGAGCTCCCGCTCTATCGATACGTCGGCGGCACCAACGCACACGTGCTCCCCGTGCCCATGATGAACGTGTTGAACGGCGGCGCGCACGCCGACAACAACGTCGATCTTCAAGAGTTCATGATCATGCCCGTCGGTGCGCCGAGCTTTTCCGAAGCCCTCCGGTGGGGCACGCAGACCTATCACGTGCTGAAGCAGGTGTTGCACGAACGCGGCCTCTCCACGGCCATCGGCGACGAAGGCGGCTTCGCGCCGAACCTCGCCTCGAACGAGGAAGCGCTCCAGGTGCTCCTCGTGGCCATCGAACGCGCGGGCTTCACGCCGGGCACCGACATCGCGCTCGCCCTCGACGTCGCGTCCACCGAGTTCTTCCGTGACGGCGCGTACCACCTCGAGGGTGAGGGCAAGAAGCTCTCGCCGAACGACATGGCCGATCTGCTGGCCGGGTGGTGCGACAAGTACCCCATCGTGTCCATCGAGGACGGCATGTCCGAGGAGGACTGGGACGGGTGGCAAGCGCTCTCCGATCGCCTGAAGTCGCGCGTGCAACTCGTCGGTGACGACCTGTTCGTCACCAACACCGAGCGCCTCGCCCGTGGCATCAAGGCCGGCATCGCCAACTCGATCCTGGTCAAGGTCAACCAGATCGGCACCCTCACCGAGACGCTCGAAGCGGTCGAGCTCGCGCATCGCAGCGGTTATACCGCCGTCATGTCGCACCGTTCCGGCGAGACAGAGGACGCCACCATCGCGGATCTCGCCGTGGCCACCAACTGCGGTCAGATCAAGACCGGCGCGCCGGCCCGTTCCGATCGTGTCGCGAAGTACAACCAGCTGTTGCGCATCGAAGAGGACCTCGCCGAGGCCGCCGCCTTCCGTGGCCGGTCCGCGCTGGCCGGGGGCCAGGACCGCGGCTGATGGCCACTGCGGGGGCCACCGTCGCGGCGTCGCCGACCAGGCCGTGGTTCGGCGTGGTCGGTCGTCGTGCGCTGTGGGTGGCGATCGCCGCCCTCACCGTGCTCGTCGTGCTGTCGTTGGCCGTGTTCCCGGTGCGCCAGTACCTCGCGCAACGCTCCGAGACGGCCACGCGCGAGCACACGCTGGCGCAGTTGCGGGCCGAGAACGACCGGTTGCAGGCGCGCGTCGACGCGCTCAACACCCCCGGCGAGATCGAGCGCATCGCCCGATCCGAGTACAGCCTCGTGAACCCGGGCGAGGAGACCTACGCGATCCTGCCACCCAAGGTCACCGGCGACACCGTGCCTCCCGTCTGGCCCTTCGGCGACTGAACCACGCCCTGACCGGCGGAGCCGCAGCTAGTCTCACGCTGCTCGATCGAGAACAGGTTCTCGATCGCACCGATCTCGGGAGTCGCCATGAGCATCCTCGGCAACCGCGTCCTGCGCAAAGAGGATCCGAAGTTCCTCACCAGTGGTGCGGTGTACACCGCGGATCTGCGCGATCCGCGGCTCGCTGACGCGGCGTCGGTCACCTACGTCCGGTCGACCGTCGCGTCGGCCACGATCGTCGACATCGACATCACCGAAGCGCTGGCCATGCCCGGCGTGCTCGGCGTGTACGTGGCCGCGGACTTCACCCACCTGCCCAATCTGGTCTCGATGGTGCCGCTGTTCCCGCCGCCGATGATGACGCGTCCGTGGCTCGCCGACGGCGTGGTGCGCTTCGTCGGGGAACCGGTCGTGGCCATCGTCGCGGAGAGCACCTACATCGGTGCCGACGCGGCGGAGCTGGTGGCCATCGACTACGCGCCGCTCACGCCGGTGGTCGATCTCGAAGCCGCGGCGCGCGGCGAGGGCTTCGTGTACCCCGACCTCGGCACCAACGTCGGCGTCGACTTCGTGACCTTTCAGATGATGAAGGGCGTCACCGACGACTCGTTCTTCGACGGGTGCGATGTGGTGGTACGCCAGCGGGTCATCAACAACCGGCTGCACGCGGCGCCGCTCGAAGGTCGCTCGGTGGCGTGCGTGTGGGAAGGGGAGAGGCTCACCTTCTGGAACTCGAACCAAGGACCGCACGGGTTCTGGGGCACGTTGCAGAAGGTCTACGGCCTCACGCCCGAGACCAGTCACGTGATCTCGCCCGACGTGGGCGGCGGGTTCGGCTTGAAGATGGAGCCGACGCCCGAGGAGGTGCTGCTGCCCGAGCTCGCACGGCGCCATGGTCGCCCCATGCGGTGGACCGAGACCCGCACCGAGGCCATGATCGGCTCGGCTCACGGACGCGATCAGGTGCAGCAGCTGGCCATCGGCGGCTCCCGCGACGGAACCATCAAGGCGTACCGCCTCGAGGTGCTCGGCGGCGCGGGTGCGTACTGCATGATCGGTGGCTTCCTGCCGTTCTTCACCCACGTCATGGCGTCCGGTGTGTACGCGATACCCGCCATCGAGACGGCGGCCAAGTCGGTGGTCACCAACACCGCACCGGTCGTCGCATTCCGTGGTGCGGGCCGTCCCGAGGCCACGGCCGCGATCGAGCGCGCCATCGACCTGTTCGCGGTCGAGATCGGCATGGACGCGGTCGCTGTGCGGCGCAAGAACCTCGTCGCGAAGGATGCGTTCCCGTTCACCACTGCGGTCGGTACGGCGTACGACACGGGCGACTACGAGACGTCGCTCGATCTCGTGCTCGAGCATGCGGGTTACGAGGCACTGCGCGCCGAGCAAACGGCCCGCCGTGCGTCGGGCGCGGTCAAGCAGCTCGGCATCGGTGTCTCGGTCTACGTCGAGATCACCGCGGGTCCCGCGCCCGGCTCCACCGAATGGGGCAAGGTGGTCATCGGCGCCGACGGCAAGGCCACCATCTACTCGGGCTCCTTCTCGCACGGGCAGAGCCACGCCACGGCGTTCGCGATGTTGGTCAGTGATCAGACCGGCATCCCCATGGAGGACATCACGCTCATCCAGGGCGACACCGATCTCATCCCGAAAGGCGGCGGCACCAACGCGTCGAAGTCGCTGCAGGCCGGTGGCTCCGCGGTGTACGTCGCGGCCGGGCAGGTGGTCGACAAGGCGCGTGAGCTCGCCGCGAACCTGCTCGAGGCGAGCGTCGACGACGTCGTACTCGACAAGGCAGCGGGTGCGTTCCACGTGCAGGGCACCCCGTCGGTCTCGAAGTCGTGGACCGACGTGGCGGCAGCCGCCGGCGGAAGCCTCGGCGCCGAAACCGATCAGCTCGCCGGAGCGTCGTTCCCCTTCGGCACGCACCTGGTGGTGGTCGAGGTCGACACCGACACGGGCCAGACCGAGATCATCCGGGTGGTCACGTGCGACGACGCCGGACGCATCCTCAACCCGGTGCTGGTCGAGGGTCAACGCCACGGCGGCATCGCACAGGGTCTCGCCCAGTCGCTCATCGAAGAGATCCGCTATGACGCGGACGGCAACCCGCTCACGTCGAACTTCGCCGACTACACGTTCATCTCCGCCTGCGAGCTCCCGTCGTTCGAGCTGGTGCCCATGGAGACGCCGACCGAGGCGAATCCGCTGGGCGCCAAGGGCATCGG
>JBKJKR010000457.1:0-2556 GCA_046597135.1 Acidimicrobiales bacterium
CGGTGAGCTGTGTGCGCGCACCTGCTTGTTCGGCCACCGGGGTGCGCGACGCCGAGGCCGAGACGGGGAAGCCGCCGAGTGCTCCACCGGCGATGTTGGCGATGCCGATGCCGCGCATCTCCTGGCTGCCTTCGACCGTGTGACCATGTCGCGCGGCGAACGTTCGCGACAGCACGCCGCTGTCGGCGAACGCGATGAGTGCAATGCCGAACGCGGGCGCCGCGAGGTCGACGACATCGCCCCAGCGGAGCCCGCCGAGCGCCGGCGCAGGTAGCCCGCGCGGCATCGCTCCGACCACGGCCATGTCGTTCTGCCAACCGAACACCGCGGTGCCTGCGCACGCGGCGACGAGCGCCACGAGCACGCCGGGAACCCGACTCTTCGCAACACGGAACGCGACGATGACGACGAGCACGCCCGCTCCGACCGCGGCGGTGAGCGCGTCGACGCCGCCGTCCGCGACCGCGCGCACCGTCTCGCGGACGTCACCGACGAACGAGTCAGCGTCGACGGAGAACCCGAGGAGCTTGGGTAGCTGGCCAACGAGCACGATGAGCGCGATGCCGTTCAGATAGCCGACGCGGATCGGCTTCGACAGCAGATCGGTGACGAACCCGAGACGCAACAACCCGCCGAGCAGCAGTACGCCACCCATGAGCAACGAGAGCAGGCCGGCGAGCGCGACGGCGCGCGTCTCGTCGCCTGCGGCAAGCGGCAGGATGGCGCTGGCGATGATCGGGGCCAGCGACGAATCGGGGCCGAGCACGAGGATGCGAGACGGACCGAAGATCGCGTAGGCGAGAAGGGGGATGACCGTCGCGTAGAGCCCGGTCTCGGGCGGGAGCCCGGCGGCCTGCGCGTAGCCGATGCCGGCCGGTATGAGCAGCGCGGTGACGACGAGACCAGCAACGAGATCGTGACGGAGCCACGCCCGCTCGTACGTGCGGACGACGGATGGTCCCGGAATCCATCGTCGCAGTCGCCCGTCGCCCATCGACGGCGAAGCTACCCCTGATGACAAGCGAAGCGCCGGGTCCAGGTGCACGCCCTCGTCCGTCGTCGACGAGAGCTCCCCAGAGGTGCGCAAGTCCTCAAGCTGAGCTGACAACCAGCTCAACGCACGTGCCCCGGCAGGATTCAAACCAGCGACCTTCGGATGAGAAGTATCCGCCGTGTCGTCCGGCCGACGAAGACCATCACGCTGAGCTGCCCGTTCGTCCGGACGCCCGTCCACGCGGTCGGTCAGCTTCCAGCGGATTCGGTCCGATGCGTTGGATGAAATGTTGGATGGCCGACCGGGATCGGGCGATGACTGCAACGCACCGAGATCAGTCGCCCTCGTAGTCATCGATCAGCCAGCCGCGGCCAGTATCGACTTCGAGCTCGATCAGCTCGACCGCGCCGTCGGCGGCGAGCTGGCCGACGACGGAATACGAGGCAACGATGCGGCCGGCGGCGATCAGGATTCGATACTCGGGCCGACCCGGGAACAGCTCGGGCAACGTGTCGAACTGGGTGGCAAACGCCTCGACCACGCCAAGGAGCTCGAACACTTGGAAGTCATGAGCCGACGGCCGGCCGTCCGCCGTTCGTTCCGCTGGCAGCTGCCGATCGACGTCGTCGAAGAACGCTGCCGTCGCCCGCACCCGACGGCGGTCCGCCGTCACGACTGGTTCGGGACGTGGCCCTCTACGGCGCGTCGCTCGACCCGTTCCCGCACCCGGGCAAGGAACTCCGGCGACACCTTCGACAGGTCGCGAACGATGCTCGACTCAAAGTGAGCGTCGCGCTCGGCGGGCGTCATGCCCTCGAGTTCGGCGGCGGTCACGATGCGGCGGGGCACAGAAAGAACTCTAGCGACCGCGCCGGCTTCGACGGTGGCGACCATCCCTGGCGGCGCCGGCAGCCGCGCCGCTCGAGCCTTCAATTTGGTGCTCCAATCCCCCTCGTTCACACACCCCACCACCCCGCGGGACTCATACCGCTTCGCGGCCGCCGGCTACCGCTAACCATCACGCCGGATACGCAAAAAATCTGACAGTCCCGGGACATCAGGATCTGCCCGTAGGTGGTCAGTGGTTCTGCCCGCTGATGGCCATCAGAATTGCCCACTGATGGCCAGTGGAGCTGCCCGGCGGGGTTAGTTGGTCAGTGGCCTCACCCCTCGGCCTCGGGTTGCTTGGGTGAGGCGGATCGAGTCGCCGGTGGTGATGACGACGTGCGCGTGGTGCAACAGTCGGTCGACGGTGGCGTTGGCGATGGTCTTGGGCATCAGTTCGTCGAAGCCGGCGGGGTGCAGGTTCGACGACAACGCGATGGAGCGTTTCTCGTAGGCGGCATCGACGACGCGGTAGAGCGCTTCGGCGGTCTCTGTTGTCACCGGGAGCAGGCCGATGTCATCGATACAAATCAGATCTGCGCGCATGATCTTTTTGATTGCTCGGCTGGTGCTGTCATCGACGCGGTGGCGGTTGATCAACGCGCCCAATGTTTCGAGAGAGAACCATTGGACGTGGCATCCGTGTCCGATCGCCCCATGTCCCAAGGCTTCGAGGA
>JBKJKR010000247.1:0-3087 GCA_046597135.1 Acidimicrobiales bacterium
CGTGAAGTAGAAGCCGCCCTGGAAGCAGGCGAGCGTGAGTGCCACCTGGTGGATGCCGTTCGGCAGCACGGTGGTCACCTGATCGCCGCGCTTCAGGCCGAGCGCCCGCAGGCCGTGGACGATTTGGTTGGTCAACGCGTAGAGCTCACCGAAGGTGTACTCGTCGTAGTCGGGCGTGACCACGGCCAGGTGCCCGGGGTCGGCCTCGGCGATCTTCCAGAACCCCATCGCGTCGGTGTTGGCCATCGGATCTCCCCCTGGAGCGCTTGCTTCCCAGCCGGGGCATCGTAAACGACGACCGACTCGGCGGTCGCCACGATGCAAGAAAGTCGCGTTCGCCGAGATAGGTGGCCATCAGGGAAGATGCAGCCCCTCGCCGTGTAGTAGAGAATGGCGACAACTTTCACCGGGAGGTGGGCTCGTGGCCCGATCCGACATCGACCAGACCCTCGCCGGGATTCCGATCTTCTCTGAATGCTCCAAGAAGGAGCTCAAGGCGATCTCGAAGCTCGTGACGTCCGTGCACATCAACGCAGGCAAGGTGCTCGTCCGCGAAGGCGACCCTGGCCGCGAGTTCATGATCATCGCCGAGGGCACCGCCGTCGTGAAGCGCAACGGTCGCAAGATCGCCACGCTCGGCCCCGGCGACTTCTTCGGTGAGCTCGCCGTACTGGCCGGCGTCCCCCGCACCGCCACCGTCACCGCCGACACCGACATGGTGGTCGAAGCCATGAACCGCCAGGAGTTCTCGTCGCTCCTCGACGAGAGCCCCGCCATGGCCAAGAAGATCCTCCTCGGCGCGGTCAAGCGCATGTACGCAAACGACCAAAAGTCTCTTCACTAAATCGGGCTCACTCGTTTCGCGAGCGGCAGCGAGCGCAACGAGTGAGGGCGAAACTCACCAACCTGGTGGCAGGTTGGTGAAGTCGGGGGTGCGCTTTTCGGCGAAGGCGGTGAGGGCTTCTTTGTTGGCGGGGCCGGCCATGAGCTTTTGGAAGGCCGCGTTCTCGCGGCCGCGGGCTGCGTCGATCTCGGCGCGGTAGGGCGCGTTCATCGCGGCTTTCGATTCCACGAGGGAGCTGATCGGCTTCTTCCCGAGGTGCGTGGCGTGGCGCATGGTGGTGGCCATCAGTTCGTCGGGTTCGCACACCTTCCAGACGAGGCCCATCTCCTGGCATTCGTGGGCGCCGAGCCACTCGCTCGACAACAAGGCCCAGGTTGCGTTCTGGCGCCCCAGCAACAACGGGAACGTGTAGCTCGACGCAGCCTCGGGCGCGACCGCCAAATCGGTGAACGGGCACTTGAGCTTGGCGGTGGAGGACATGAACACCAGGTCGGCGAGTCCGAGGATCGTGGCCCCGATGCCGAGGCCGATGCCGTTCACCGCGAGGAGCACCGGCTTCGGGAAGTCGATGAGCGTGTCGATCATGCCCGCGAAGCCGTAGGTGCCGGGGACGAACGACGGGTCGGTGCCGCGGGCCGCCATCTCGAGCAGGTCGGTGCCGGCGGAGAACGCACGCCCGGCTCCGGTGATGACCACCACTGCGACGGTGTGGTCCTCGGCCGCGTCGCGCAGGGCAACGGTGGTCGCGTCGTAGAGGGCTTCGTTGAACGCGTTGAGCGCCGCGGGGCGGTCGAGCGTGAGCACCCGCACCCGCTCGGTGTCTTCGATCTTGAGCATGCGGCGATGTTACGCGGTCACGACACTCGGGCATCGAGTTGCAGATGGCCCGAACGACCCATCAACTGCGAGCCGCGACGACCGAGAACTACAAGGCGGGAGCGTTCCCATGGCGGTCTCGCAACCCGACGCGGGTGAGCCACACCACTTCGCGGCGGGCGGAGGACGTCGGGCGGGGCTTGCGTCCCGCCCGACGGACACCTCTGCCACGACTAGCGTCCCGCGCATGGCGATCTCGGCGTCCCGCATCTTCCACGTCAACGCGAACTGCACCGACCTCGAACGGTCGCTCGGGTTCTATCGAGACCTGCTCGGCCTCACCCAGAACACCCACCCGATCCCGAGCATCCTGCAGCGCGGCGACGCCTTCGGGCTCGAAGAGGTCATGTGGGACGCATGGATGCTGCAGAGCGACCTCGGCAACGACGGTCTCGCCCTCGACCTGCTCGAGTGGAAGGTCCCCACGCCGGCCGGTGCGCCGCCAAGTGCGATCAACGAGATCGGCTTCCATCACCTCACGTTCGCCGTGCCCGATCTGCATGCCTGCGTCGAGCGGTTGCGCGCCGCAGGCGTCACCGTGGTGGGTGGCCCGATCGACATGGATCTCGGCAACGGGTCGAGCATCGCCATGGCCATGGTCGAAGATCCCGACGGCATCCCGCTGCAACTCATCGGTGGGCGCGACACACGCATCTCGCACGTGGTGGTCAACACGCGCGACCTCGACGCGTCGGTGGCGTACTACCGCGACGTCATGGGCATGAACGTGCTGCGCGTGGTCGACGCGGTGCGACAGTCGGGCGCCCTCTACGGCCTCGACGGCGACGTCGAGTGCCGCTCGGCGATGCTGCGCGATCCGGGTTCGAAGTTCATGGTCGAGCTCATCGAATGGATCGACCCGGCACCTGCGCGGGGCACCGATCGCGTGCGCAACGCCAACGACATCGGCTTGTTCCGCATGGCCTGGGCCACGGCGGATTGCGCGGGCGACGAGGCCGTCGTGCGCGCGGCGGGCTCGGTCCCGTTCGCACCCACCGGCACGCTGTCGGTGGGCGACCACCTGCCGCTGCTCTACGTGCTGTTCTGGCCCGGCCCGAACGGCGAATGCCTCGAGCTCATCCAGACCGGCGCGCCGCGCCCCTGACGGCGTGCTAGCGGTTCCCCGCGGTCATGCCGCCATCCACGGGAATGATCGCGCCGGTGATGAAGGACGCCGCCGGGAGCACGAGTGACAGCACGACATGCGCGACCTCGGCCGGTTCGCCGTAACGACCGACCGGCACGCGTCGACGAGCGAAGGTGTCCTTGGAATCATCGGGGATTCGCGACGTCATCGCCGTGTTGATGGGGCCGGGGCAGATGCAGTTCGCGGTGACCCCGCGCCGACCGAGGTCGACCGCCAGCGA
>JBKJKR010000170.1:0-3441 GCA_046597135.1 Acidimicrobiales bacterium
CAACGCACACGCGCCAACCCCGAGGACAACCCGCTCGTCTTCGAGCGCCACGTCGAAGCGACGCGGTCCATCGACCGACCGGTCGACCTCGTTGTCTGGCCCGAGAACGTGGTGAACCCGAGACCGCCGTACATCGACGAGTTCAAGTCACCGAAGTACTTGTACGCCGACGACGCGGCAGCCACGCTCGCCGAGCTCGCGCGCACGTTGCGGGCCACGCTCATCCCCGGATGGTTCTACGCGATCGACAACACGCACACGGTGAACTTCAGCGAGGTGGTCACCCCCGACGGTGTGACGACCGATCGCTACGACAAGGTACGCATGGTGCCCTTCGGCGAGTTCGTGCCCTTGCGCGGCATGCTCGAATCGCTCGGCGTCAGTGGCCTGCCCCCTCGCGACGCGTTGCCGGGCACCGGGCCCGCGGTGCTCGACACACCCGTCGGTCGCGTCGGCGTGACGATCTCGTGGGAGGTCTTCTTCGATCACCGCTCGCGCGACGCGATCGGTAACGGCGGCCAGCTCCTGCTGAACCCCACCAACGGTGCGTCGTACTGGCTCACCATCCTGCAGACCCAGCAGATCGCCTCGTCGAGGCTGCGCGCCCTCGAGACCGGCCGGTGGGTCGTGCAGGCCGCGCCCACCGGGTTCTCCGCAGTGATCTCACCCGACGGAACCGTCCGACAGCGCACGCGCATCAGCGAGCAGCGCGTGCTCTACGACACCGTCGAGATGCGCGACGGCCTCACCCTCGCGACACGGGTCGGCGTGTGGCCCATGCTCGTGCTCGCCGTGCTGCTGCTCGCCGGGGCGCAGGCCTTTGACCGCCGCGCTCGATCAGACGTCGATGATCACGGTGACGGGCCCGTCGTTCACGAGTGACACGGCCATGTCGGTGCGAAACCGGCCCATGGCCACCGTGGCCCCCAACTCGCGCAGCGACGCCACCACGAGGTCCACGAGCGGCTCTGCGTGCTCCGGACGGGCGGCGGCGATCCACGACGGCCGGCGACCGCCCGACGTGTCGCCATACAACGTGAACTGACTCACCACGAGCAAGGCCTTGGTGGTGTCGGCCACCGACCGGTTCATCACGGCGTCATCGTCGGCCATGACCCGCAGGTGCCAGAGCTTCGCGGCCATTTTGACCGCGTCCTGGGGCCCGTCGTCGTGGGTGACGCCGACGAGCACGCACAGCCCGACGCCGATGGCGCCCACCTCGACCCCGTCGCTCGTGACCGACGCGCTGGTCACCCGCTGCACCACTGCTCGCACCCGGCGGAGCGTACCCACGGCCAACGCCACGCGACCCCCGTCGGCCGGGGTGAGGGAGCGACCGCCGATGTTGACCGGTACGATTTTGGGGTCATGGCCGGTGCTACGCCGTAAGCAAGGGCCCCTACCCACCGACCGGACTGCCCGTGACCGACTCTGCCGCGACCCCCTCCGCACTCCGCCTTGCGCTCCTGACCTACCGGGGCAAGCCGACCGTGGGTGGCCAAGGCGTGTACGTGCGCCACCTCGCCAAGGCCCTCGTCGACCTGGGCCATCACGTCGAGGTGTTCGCGGGTCAGCCCTATCCCGAGGTCGACGACCGCGTGCCACTGCACAAGCTGGCCAGCCTCGACACCTACAACGACCACTTCCCGGCCCGCAAGCCCCGCATCTTCGAGTACAAGTCGGCCTACGACGTCATGGAAGCGGCGTCGTTCGCCACGGGCAACTTTCCCGAGCCCATGGCCTTCAGCTGGCGGGCCTATGGCGCACTGCGCAATCGCCGGCACGAGTTCGACCTCATCCACGACAACCAGACGCTCGGCTGGGGCATCCTCGCGCTGCAGCGCGCCGGGTGGCCCATCCTCGAGACCATCCATCACCCGATCAGCGTCGATCGTCGCCTCGAGCTCGAGCACGCCACGTCGCTGTGGGACAAGGTCGGCAAGCGCCGCTGGTACGCGTTCACCAAGATGCAGTCACAGGTCGCGCGCCGCATGCCCCACGTGCTCACGGTGTCCGAATCGTCGAAGGGCGACATCCACCGCGACTACGAGGTGCCGCTCGAGAACATGTACGTGGTGCCGGTGGGCGTCGACCCCGACATCTTCAAGCCGGTGCCCGGTGTCGAGCGCGTACCCGGTCGCATCCTGTGCACCACGTCGAGCGACGTGACGCTGAAGGGCCTCAAGTACCTCCTCGAGGCCATGGCCAAGCTGCGCACCGAACGCAACGTCGAGCTCGTCATCATCGGCAAGCCGCGCAGCGAGAGCCGCACCCCGCAGCTCATCGAGCAGTACGGCCTCAAGGACATCGTCACGTTCGTGCACGGCGTCAGCGATCAGCGCATCGTCGAGCTGTACAGCGAGTGCGCGCTTGCGGTCGTGCCGTCGCTGTACGAAGGGTTCTCGCTGCCCGCGGTCGAAGCCATGTCGTCGGGTGTGCCGCTGCTCGCCACCACCGGTGGTGCGTTGCCCGAGGTTGCCGGCGTGCACAACGAGACGTGCTTCCTCGTGCCCCCGGGCGATGCCGAAGCGCTCGCGTCGATGATGCGCACCGTGCTCGACCAACCCGAGCTGCGGGCACGCGTCGGCGCCGCAGGCCGCCAGCGTGTCGTCGACAACTGGAGCTGGAAGCACACGGCGGTCCGCACCGTCGAGCACTACCGAGCCGTCCTCGACGAGCACGCCGCAAGCCCCCGGGGCCGCCACGCATGATCACCGTCGACTACGACCGCCTTGGCCTGCGAGCCGGCGAACGCATGCTCGACCTCGGTTGCGGCTTCGGCCGCCACGCGTACGAGGCCATGCGCCGCGGGGCCAGCGTCATCGCCTGCGATCTCGGTCTCGACGAGCTGCGCCAGGTGCACGCGGTGTACGCGGGCATGCTCGAAGCGGGGGAGCTGCCCGACGGCGTCACGTGCCAGTCGGTCAACGGCGACGCGACGCGGCTTCCGTTTCCCGATGACGCGTTCGATCGCGTGCTCGCGAGCGAAGTGCTCGAGCACATCCCCGACGACGCGGCCGCGTTCGCGGAGCTGGCCCGCGTGCTGCGCCCTGGCGGCACCATGGCCGTCACCATCCCCGCGCGCTTCGCCGAGAAGGTCTGCTGGAAGCTCAGCGACGACTACCACGCACCGGCCGTGCAGGGTGGCCACGTGCGCATCTACGCCAAGCGCGAGGTGCACGAGAAGATGCGCGCCGCCGGCTTGGTGCCCGGCGGCGATCACCACGCCCACGCGTTGCACGCGCCGTACTGGTGGCTGCGTTGCGCCGTCGGGCCGAACCGGCCCATCGACGACAACGCGCTCGTCCGCGCGTATCACCGGTTCCTCTGCTGGGACATCGAGAAGGCGCCCCGCAGCGCGCGCCTTGCCGATCGCGTCCTGAACCCGCTCATCGGCAAGAGCCTCGTCGTCTACGCGACGAAGCCCGTCGTGCGCTCGAC
>JBKJKR010000480.1:0-6438 GCA_046597135.1 Acidimicrobiales bacterium
CTCGCGCCGGTGACGAAGGCGACGCGCGACGACGAGTTGGCGCGGGGAGGTGTGGCTTGTGCTCCAGACATGGTCCGGCAGGTTAATGCGGATGCATTGCCCGCGGCGACTTCGGTCTCGCTGCCCTAGACCGACACTTGCGTGCCGGCCGGCAACGCGACTGCCTTGACCTCGGTGTACTCGGCCAGACCCTCGACCCCGAACTCGCGGCCGACGCCCGATTGCTTCACACCGCCGAACGGCAGGCCGAAGTCGAGCGCGTACCCGTTGATGCCGAACGTGCCCACCCGCACCCGCGACGCGATGGCGAGCGCTCGGTCCATGTCGGTGGTGAAGACCGCGCCCGACAGACCGAATGGTGTGGCGTTGGCGATGCGCACCGCGTCGTCGTCACCGTCGTGGGGAATGATCGCGAGCACCGGGCCGAAGACCTCGTTCTGTGCGATGTAAGCCTGCGGATCGACGTCGCGAAAGATCGTGGGCTCCACGTACCAACCGCGGGCGAGACGAGTCGGGCGAGCGCCGCCTCGAGCCACCCGACAACCCTCGGCGGTGGCGCGGTCGATCATCGCCTCGATGCGGTCGCGATGATGGCGGGCGATCACGGGGCCGAGAACAGTCGCCGGATCGCGTGGGTCGCCGAGGGTCATCTTGTCGACCGCGGCGACCGCCGCGTCGACGAACTCGTCCATGCGCCCGCGGGGGACGAGGATGCGGCTGAGTGCGATGCACGCTTGCCCGCTGTTGAACATCGACATCGGCAATGTCGCAGCCAGCGATTGCTCGACAGGCGCGTCATCGAGGAAGATCGCGGCGGCCTTGCCGCCCAACTCGAGGGTCATGCGCTTCATCGACGGGCTGCACGCGGTGGCCACGGCACGACCCCCGGCCGTGCTGCCGGTGAAGACCACGCGATCGATGCCGGGATGACCGACGAGCGCGGCACCGAAGCTCGCGTCGCCCGGGAGCACGTTGACCACACCGGGCGGGATGCCGGCCGCCTCGGCTGCCTCGGCCACGACGAACGCGTCGAGCGGCGTCTCGGGCGCGGGCTTGAACACGATGCAGCAACCCGACGCGATCGCAGGCGCGATCTTGGCCGACGACGACAGCAGCGGACCGTTGAACGGCACGATGGCCGCCACCACGCCGGCGGGCTCGCGCACGACCAGTGCCGGTGCGGCCGCACCGTGGCGCACCTCGCGCCAGGTGAACTCACGGGTGAGCTTCTCGAAGAAGCGAAACACCACCGAGGCGCCCAGCTCGCGTGCATGGGAGAACGTGATCGGGACGCCCGCTTCGTCGATGCCGAGCTCGGCCAGCGGACGTGCACGGGCCGCCAGGTAGTCGGCCATGCGGCCGAGCGCGTCCGCGCGTTCGGTGGGCGTGGTACGGGGCCACGGACCGTTGTCGAATGCGTCGCGCGCCGCGGCGACCGCCCGCTCGACGTCGATCGGCGTGGCGCGGGGCGCGAAACCGATCACCTCCTCGGTGGCCGGGTTGACCACGTCGAATCGCCCCTGCTCGCCCGGCTCGACCCACTCGCCACCGACGTACAACTTCGCGCGCTCGTACACCGTCTCCCCGTTTCGTCTCGACCCCGACCGATAGCCTCCCACGCGTCGGGCGCATGGGGACACGCCCACAGGACGGAGCAACCGTGCAGCGCGACGAGCAGGCGATCAAGAACCTCCTTCACCGCTACTGCGAGCTGCAGGACGCGGCCGACTTCGTGGGCGTGTCCGAACTGTTCCGGCATGCGACCTATCGCGTGCAGAACGGCCCCACCAGCCGGGGCTACGACGAGGTCTACGCGCTGAAGACGCACCACGATCAGATGCACGCCGATGGTTCGCTCCGCACGAAGCACGTCACGACCAACACCATCATCTCGATCGACGCTGCAGCGCACACCGCATCGACCCGCTCCTACTTCATCGTCCTGCAGGCCACCGAGCAGCTGCCGCTACAGGTCGTGATCGCGGGACGCTACCTCGACTCGTTCGAGCTCGCCGATGGCACCTGGCGCTTCACGGACCGGCGTATCGTCAGCGACCTCATCGGCGACCTGAGCCAGCACATCCGCGACAACCCGCTGCGCGCCTGAGCGCGCCGGACGCGACCCAGTAGCAGAGGGTGTTGCGGGTCAGTCGGAATGCTGTGGGGCCCAGGCCGAGCCGTTGATGTGGGTGCCGCCCCCGACGAACAGGGTGTTGCCGGTCATGTAGCGGCACCCTTCGCCGGCGAGGAACACCGCGACCGGCGCGATGTCGAGCTCCGGATCGCCGAGGCGGCCCATGGGGTTGGAGGCCTCGGCCTGCACCTTGAGCTCGGGGTTGCGCGCGAACACGGCGCGCGACGCCGCGGTGAGCGCGCCGGGGCAGATCACGTTGGCGACCACACCGGTCGGGGCCCACTCGCGCGCCGCCGTGCGCGTGAGCGTGCGCAACGCCTCCTTGGCGGAGTTGTACTCGACGGTGCCCATGTGGGCGTTCACGCCGTTGAGCGAGCAGATGTTGATGATCCGGCCACGCCCCTTGGCCTTCATGATCGGGAACGCCGCGTGCATCGCCCACATCGGCCCGTAGAAGCCCATGCGCATGCCGTGCTCCATCTGGGCGTCGGTCTTGTGCTCGACGCGTCCCAGGCTGCCACCGCCCCACGCGTTGTTCACGAGGATGTCGATCGTTCCGTACCGCGCGACCGCGTCGTCGATCATCGCCAGGTTGTCTGCCTTCTCGCACACATCGGTGCGCACGAACGCGGCCTCGGTGCCGAACTCGTCGCGCAGCTCAGCAGCTGCCGCCTCGCCGGTCTGCTCGTTGATCTCGGCGACGACCACCTTCGCGCCCTCGGCCGCAAAGCGGCGCGCGATGCCTCGCCCGATGCCGTCGCCTGCACCCGTGATCACCGCGACACGGCCGGCCAGCTGACCGACCTGTTCCGTTGAACCCATGTCGTTCGTCCTCAATCACTCAGGGGCCCGTGGCCCAACGTGGTCAGGCGTCCGGTGCCCGCGCCGGTGACGAACACCATCTCCTCGCCGAGGAACCCTCCGGTGTCGGTGGGCACGAGCTCGCGCACGGCGAGCACCATGCCAGGCTCGATCACCTCAGCGGCGAGCGTCTCGGCGTCGAGCCAGTGGGCGGCGATGGCACCCTCGTGACCCAGGCCCACCGAGTACACACTGCGCGCCGAGCGATCACCAGGTGCCGAGCCGAACGCCGCGAGCACGTCGGCCCCCGTGGCCCCGGGACGCAACGCGTCGATCACCGCCGACGTGGTGTCGGACCACTGCGCATGCGCACTGCGCGTCGCCGCGTCGGGGGTACGGCCGCTCCACCAGGTGCGGGCCAACGATCCTTCGTAGCCGGCCCACAGCGCGCCACCGGCGAGCGCGACCGGCGCCCGATCGGGCAACACGTCGTTCGCGGTCGACCACGACAGGGAGCCCTGGCGACCGATCGGCCCGAACGTGCCGAGCTGCGCGAACTGCGAGGTGCCGAGCTCGGACATGCGCGCCAGGTACGCACCCTGGATGGCCTTGCGTGACGCACCTGGACGCGTCTGCTGGATCGCCGCGACCAGCGCCGACTCGGCCACCGCGATTGCGACGTTGATGCAGGCAACCTCGAGGTCGAGCTTCTGGCGACGCATGTCGCGGAGCTCCGGCTCGACGCCGAAGATCGACGCCTCGGGGAACGACGCAGCGAGCAGGCCCGCGAACAGCGGCGTCATGCCGTCGACACCCAAGCGGCGGACGCGACCAGCGCCCGGCAGCTTGGCCAGCCGATCGATCATGCCCATGGGGTTCCACGTGACCGGGAAGTAGTGATCGGGCGAGATCTCCTCGGGGATGCCCTCGTAGCTGGCCGAGAACGACAGCAGATGGATCTCGCGGTTCTCACGGAACACCACGCACGTGGGCACGAAGCCACGCGTCATCGACGTCCACAGCCGCCGCACACCGGTCGCGTACCGGGCGTTGGCCTCGCGACCGAAGATGCACGCGTCGATGTCGAGCGCGTCCATGCGCTCGAACAGCCGAGCTGTGCGCTGATGGCGCAGCTCGCGGAAGTCGATGCGGTCGCGGTGCTCGAGCGCGCCGGTGCCGATGTCGGGCGTGCGTAGTGAGATGGCCATCAGCGTCCTTCAGTCGAAAGGGGAGTAGCCGTAGCGGCTCAGTCGTTCGAACCCGCCGTCGGTGACCACCACCAGTTCTTCGCTGCGGTAGCCGCCCACGCCGTCGCGCCACACCACCGGCTCCAGCACGAACGTCATGCCCGCGGTGAGCTCGATGGTGTCGTCGAACGCGATGCCGAGATCGGACCCGATGAACGGCATCTCGGCGCTGTCGACACCGACGCCGTGGCCGAGGTAGAAGTGCGAAAGTCCGTACTTCTGCTCGACCTTCTGCGCGGCGCGCACGAGGTCACCGCAACTGACACCGGGACGGAGCACCGCGGTCACCTCGGCGTACAACGCCTGCCATTGCCGGAAGCAGTCGCGCAACGCCGGCGACGGCCGCGGGTCGAGGCTGCAGATCCAGGTCTTGCCGAAGTCGGAGTGATACCCGTTGAAGGTCATGCCGGTGTCGCTGAGGATGAGGTCGCCTTCGCGCAGGAAGCGATCGTCGCTGGCGAGTGGGAAGCCGACATCGGCGTTCGCGGTGTGGGTTGCCTCGGCGATGGAGCGGGGTGTGATGCTCCAGATCGGGTCGATGATGTTGGCGGTTGCGCCCAGTTCGAAGATGCGGCGCAGGAAGATCCCCGTGAGCTCGTTCTGGCGGACTCCCGGCACGAGCGCACGCTCGACGTCGTACATCGCGGCCTCGTTGATGCGCTGCGCTTCGCGCAGGCACTCGACCTCGTCGACGGTCTTGGTGATGCGGGCCGCGCCGGTGACCATGGATGCATCGACCAGTTCGATTCCGGGCAGGCTCGACGCGAACCCATCGAGCATTGCCGACGTGTACTCGTCGACACCGACCCGTGATCCCGCGCCGACCAACTCGCGGACCCGCGCCGCGAGTGCCCGCACGCCCGACGGCCTCTCGATGGCCAACGGCGGAGCGATCTCGTCCGCACCCGACACGCCCTCGGCGAAGCGCGTGCACACGTGCACCGGGTCGTGCGCGCCGAGGATCACGACCACCGGTTCGTAGTGCATCCGCATCGCATCCGCGCACGGTTGGCGGACGCCGGCGTACTCCACGTTGCTCGGCCCGACCAGTACGAGCGCATCGACACCCTGCGCGGCCATCGCGGCACGGAGACGGCCCCGGCGTTCCGCGTGCATGCGCGCGTGATCGACGCCGACGAATCCGTTGATCAACTCGCGCATCCCCAGCCCCCGTGTGCCGACCGCGCCCGCAGCATAGATGTCCCTCCGTCGGGGGCGTCGGTGCTCGACCCGGGGCGGTGCTACGTTCCGACGACGGCGTGGGGCAAGAGCGCCGTACGGAGGTCAGGGATGAGCGACGCGACCATCGCGTACAACCCGTTCGATCCGAGCCAGGTCGATCACCACGACGGCGTGCTGGCCCAGCTGCGCGAGGCCGCACCGGTCCACGAGCTGCTCCCCGGGTTCTTCTACGTGACCAGGGCTCGCGAGATCGTCGAGATCTGCAAGAAGCCCAACGTGTTCCAGCAGGGCCGGTTCATCCCGCTCGAGGAGGACACCCGCCCGCCCGACGAGCTCAACCTCGGCGAGACCAACCCACCCCAGCACACCCGCGTGCGCAAGGTGCTCGCCGGTGTGCTGAGCCCGCCCAAGGTGCGCGCCATGGAGCCGCTCGTGCGCAAGGTCTGTGCAGGGCTCGTCGATTCATTCGCCGATCGTGGCCACGCCGACATGATCGCCGACCTCGGCGTGCCGCTGCCCGGTGCGGTCATCGGACCGATCACCGGCCTCCCGCCCGAGAGCCACACGCAGTTCCGCGCGTACTCCGACGCCTACATGTTGCGCGCCGATCCCGATCCCGAGAAGGTGCGCGCCGCGGCAGCGTTCGTCGACGAGTTCGATGTGATGGCCCGCGAGTGCATCCGTGAACGCGTCGCCTCGAAGGATCGACCGGACGACGTGCTGACCGGGCTCATCGAGTGCGTCGACGAGAACGGCCGATCGCTGACCGAGAACCAGATCCTGGTGCACCTCACCAAGGACATGGTGGTCGGCGGCACCGAGACCACCACGCACCTCATCGGCAACCTCTTCGCCAACCTGTGCAGCACCCCCGGCGCGTACGAGCGGGTGCGCGCCGACCGCTCACTGGTCGCCGCCGCGGTCGAGGAGACGCTGCGCATCGCGGGCCCCGTGCAGATCCTGTTCCGGGTGCCCGGCGAGGACACCGAGATCGCCGGCTGTCCCATACCGAAGGACGCGACGGTCGCGCACGGCTACGCGTCGTCCAATCGTGATGCCGCGCTGTTGGACGAC
>JBKJKR010000508.1:0-3290 GCA_046597135.1 Acidimicrobiales bacterium
CAAGGTCTGTGCCGGGGGTTCAACGAGTTCTACGCCGACGTCTACGGCGAGTTCGCGGACCGCATGACCGCGGCGCCGATGGCCTTGCAGTGCTCGAGCTCGGCGACCGCCTCGTCGGGCGCGTGCATCGGGATCATCGCCGCCGCGGTCATGCGGTCCGCGAACTCGCCGTAGACGTCGGCGTAGAACTCGTTGAACCCCCGGCACAGACCTTGGCGCAGATCGTCGTCGCGCTCCGCGCAGGTGAGCAGCGTGTTCGTCGGGTACAGGACCGTGTAGTCGAGCCCGATCTCGTCCATTCGCTCGTGCAACAGCGCGGGCAAGGTGGCCGTTGCGCGGTCGCGGACGTTGACGGTCTGTGTGCCCCACCACGCACCCTGCGGCGTCCGCGTGCGGCGCCGCTCGTCGGGGGTGCGCGGACGTTGGGACAACTTCGCGATGGGGCCCCGGTCGAGCCAGGCCTGGAACGCCTTGGGTCCGAGCGCCTCGCGCAGATACGGATACGTGGCGTCGAGCACTTCGAGCATGTGCCCGTCGGCGTCGATGATTGGATGCCCGGCGCTCGCGCGCACCTCTGCACTCGTACGACTCATTCGCCCTCCCCCTTTGCCCCGCGCCGATACTAGGTGGCCCAACCGAATCGGCGAGACTGCCGGTCATCCCGAAACAGCAAAGGACAGCCACGATGAGCGAGAAGCCTGTTGTCAGCGTCGACACCGCCGCTGAACCACCGACCGAACTGCTCTGTGAGGACCTCACCGTCGGCGATGGCGACGTCGCTGCGGCGGGGCACACCGTCGACGTGCACTACGTGGGCGTGGCGTGGAGCACAGGCGGCCAGTTCGACGCATCGTGGGACCGCAACGACGTGTTCTCGTTCCCGTTGGGCAAGGGTTACGTCATCAAGGGCTGGGACGACGGCGTTGCGGGCATGCAGGTCGGTGGCCGCCGCCGCATCACGATCCCCCCGCACCTCGGCTACGGCGCACAAGGAGCCGGCGGGGTCATCAAGGGCGGCGAGACCCTCGTGTTCGTCGTCGACCTCCTCGGCGTCCGCTGATCTGCCTCGGGAGCCGGCCGCCGGCTGCCGGCCGCCGCAATGACCGGCGCCGTTCTTCGGACATCCGACAACCTATGGCGTCGTCCAGTGTCCGAAGAAGGTCCGAAGGCAGGTCCGGCGGGGTCAGCTGCCGGTGTAGCGCGGCTCGCGGCTCTCGGCCCGAGCGGCGCGGAACTCTGCATAGTCGTCGCTGCGGTTGAGGAACGTCTGGAAGAGCTGCTCGTCGGCCATGGCGCGGCGCAGCTCGGGCTCGGCGAGGTGCTTGATCACGCGGCGGGCCAAGTTGACGGTGACGGTGGGCGCCGCGGCGATCTTCTCGGCCATGGCGAACGCGGTCTCGTCGAGTTGTTCGGGTGCGACGACGCGCGACACGACACCGTGGCCGTAGGCCTCGGCGGCGTCCATCGGGCGGCCGGTGAGCACCATGTCGCTCGCGACCCCGTGGCCACAGATCTGGAACAGGCGGGGCACACCACCGGTGTCGGGGATGACACCGTGCGTGACCTCGGGGAGCATGAAGCGGGCGCCCTCGGCGGCGATGCGGATGTCGCACAGCAACGCCCGCTGGAACGATGCACCGATCGACCAGCCGTGCATCGCGACGATGATGGGCGCGTCGATGTCGAAGATCTGTTGGATGCTCTCGATGCCCCGCCGCATGAGCTCGGCGTGGGTCATGGTGACCTGGCCGCCACCGATGGCCGCGACGTCGCGCCCCGATGAGAACGACTTGCCCACACCGCGCCACACGACGGCGCGAACGTCGCGACGCCCTTTCAGCTCTGCGAGGGCGGCGAACAGCTGGATGTCCATGTCGTCGTTGAACGCGTTGTGCTTCTCGGGATTGTTGTTGGTGATCACGGCGATGTTGCCGCGGTACTCCAGATCGACCGTGCCGGCCATGGGACCCCCTCGTGAACGTGCGACGAACGATAGGACAACGAACCACCGCACCATGAGCCGAGTGGTTAGCGTCCTGCCCATGCAGCCATGGGTGGAGAGCGTCGAAATCGAGTCGGTCGGTTCCGGGTCCGTCGAGGTGCGGTGGACCTTCCTCGACGAGCACCCACCGTGCGCCGTGGACATCGCATACGGGCCGCGACCCGACACCGTCGATCACGAGCACGTGTGCACCGCCGATGAGTTCGCTCGTGCCTACACGCTCACCGGCCTCGGCCCCGGCCCGCACTACGTCTCGGTCTCTCCGCACGGAACCGGGCCGGCGGTGGTGGCCGGCGAGCGACTCGTGCGGCTCGACGGCCTGCAGAACTTCCGCGACCTGGGCGGCTATCGGGTTGCGTCCGGGCGGCACACGCGCTGGGGTCGGCTGTTCCGGGCCGACTCGTTGCACAAGCTCACCGACGCCGACCGCGTCACGTTGGCCCGCCTCGGGCTTCGCGTCGTCGCCGATCTCCGGAGCGACAAGGAGCGCGTGCTCCACCCGAACCCGCTCGAAGCAATCCAGTACGAGATCGTCGGCCGGCCGCGGCGCGACGAGAACGAAGAGACTCCGCTCGACTTCGCGACCGTCGACGGCGAGATGGTCCTTCCCGACATCTATGTCGGGTCGCTCGTGCACAGCGCCCACCTCTTCGGTGCCCTGCTCGCGTCGTTCGCCTCGGCCGACGGGCTACCCGCGGTGTTCCACTGCCATGCCGGCAAGGACCGCACGGGCATCGTCGCCGCGCTCGTGCTGCTCGCGGTGGGCGTCGATCGCGAACAGGTGCTCGACGACTACGAGCTGACGCGGCGCTACCGCACGTTCGAGAACCAGCAGGACAGCTACGCAAACATGATCGAGTTGGGCATGTCGGCCGAGGCGGCGGCCGGTGTCCTGTCGACACCCCGCTGGGCGATGCAGGACGCACTCGACGCGCTCGACGATGTTCACGGCGGTGTCGAGCGCTACCTCACCGGCCCCGCCGGCATGAGCGGCCGGCAGCTCGAGGCGTTGCGAGACGCGCTGCTCGACTGAGCCGGCGGCTCAGTACCGAGCGGCTCAGAGCACCGCGATCGGGTTCACCGGGCACCCGGTCCCGCCCACCACGCGCAGCGGTGCGACGCTGAGCTGGAACGCCCAGCGGCCTGCCTCGGCGCAGGACTGGGCGAGGTGCAGCAGGTGCATGTTGTCGATGAGGTGCAAGCCGACCGCGGTGATGCCGATCTGATGGATCGGGAACGGCCAGCCGGGCACCGGGCCGGCAGGCATGTGGTCGGAGATGCCGTCGCT
>JBKJKR010000114.1:0-5105 GCA_046597135.1 Acidimicrobiales bacterium
GCACCACCGTCGACGGCATACCGTGCACCTCCGCGGTACGGACCTTGCTCGATCTCGCCTGGGTCGTGTCCGACACGATCCTCGACGACGCGATCGGACGTGGCCTGCTCTCGGGTCGCATCACGATGCGCCGCATCGAGCGGTACCTGAGCGAGCCGATGATGGGCCGCCCTGGCGCCGCCGTAATGCGGGCCGCACTCGAGCGTCATCGTGATCGTTCGGGTGAGACGCAGAGCTTGCTCGAGGTCATCGTCGATCGAGCAGTTGCCGCCGGGGCGTTGCCACCACCACATCGACAGCACCGGGTCACCGTCACGGGTGAGGAGTTCCATCTCGATCTGGCGTGGCCGGCCGCCAAGGTCTTCGTCGAGGCCGACGGCTATGCGTACCATCGCAATCGCCGGGAGTTCCTCCACGATCGGCACCGTCAGAACCTGCTCGTGGTCGCCGGGTGGATACCGCTTCGCTACACCTGGCCCGTCGCCACGAGCGCCCCGGAACTGATCGTGCGCCAAGTCGGCACGATGCTCGTCTCGCGCGGCATGGCCGCATGAGCCGAGATGACCTGGCGCTCGATCGCGTGCTCCTCGAAGTTTCCGGTACCTCTGCGGTACCCAACGCTTCAGGGAGCGCCGCGTTCGTGGCGGTGCCGACGGGTCCTGGCGCTCGGTCGTGCGCTCCCTGTAGTTTCCGGTACCTCTGCGGTACCCAACGCTTCAGGGAGCGCCGCGTTCGTGGCGGTGCCTGCGGGCCGAGGGGCTACTGCCCGAAGCGGGCCCGAACGGCGGGGTTGGTGACGAACGTGGGCAGCGCGTCGCCGCCGCGGCCACCGATGGTGGTGCCGCCATCGACCGCCAGGGTGACGCCAGTGATGTAGGCCGCCAGATCCGACAACAGGAACAGCGCGGCGTTTGCGATGTCGTCGGGCGCGCCGCGCCGACCGAGCGGGATCTCCGCCGACGCGGCGTCGGCCATGTCGGTGGTGCCGGCCCGTGGCGTACGGATCGTTCCTGGTGCGACCGTGTTGACCCGTATGCCCTTCGGCGCCCATTCGAGCGCCATCGTGCGCCCGAACGACTCGAGCGCCGCCTTGGACGCGCCATACGCGCCGAGCAACGGCGTGCCGCGCGCCGCGGCCGACGACAGGTTGACGATGGAGCCGGATTCGCCGGCCGCGAGGAGCTCGCGGGCCACCTCGCGACACGACACGACTGCGTAGCGCAGGTTGCGGCCGACGAGGCGATCGAACGCGTCCATGTCGTATTCGGCCGACCGGTGCCAGTCGTCGGCCAGCGAACCGCCGACGACGTTCACGAGGTGGCGAAAGCGCCCGACCTGGCCGGCCAGCTCGGCGATGCCCGCGACGAGCGCCGCCTCGTCGGTCACGTCGAGCACCGCCGCGGCCGCGTTCACGCCCAACGACTTCGCGTGAGCCACCGACTGCTGGGCGTGCTCTTCGACAAAGGTGATGATGCCGACGTCGGCACCCGCCCGCGCGACCGCGTCGAGCATGGCACTGCCGATGCCGCCACCGCCCCCGCCGATCACGAGCGCGGCCCGGCCGCTCAGATCGATGGCCACGCTCATACGTTCTCCTTCGCCTTCCGGTCGGGCCGGCGGCCCCCCACTGTGCGGCTCACGCCTTCACCTTCGCCTACCGGTCGGGCCTGCGGCCCGCCACTGTGCGGCTCACGCCGTCTGCCCGCCGTCGAGCGTGAACTCGCCACCGGTGGCATACGCCGAGTCGTCGCTCGAGAGCCACAGCACGAGCTTGGCCACCTCGTCGGCCGACGCGTACCGGCGCAGCGGGACACGGTCGGTCATGGCCGCGAGTGGCTGGTCGGCCATCATGGGCGTGTCGATGATGCCGGGGTGCACGGAGTTGACCCGCACGTTGAAGGGGCCGAGCTCTTGGGCCGCGCCCTTGGTCATGCCGCGCACCGCCCACTTGGTGGCGCCGTAGGCAAAGCACGGGCTCGCGCCGCGCATGCCGCCGATGGACGAGATGTTGACGATGGAGCCGCTGCGCTGAGCCTTCATGGCGGCGGCCACGGCCTGCATGCCGAGGAACACGCCCGTCTGGTTCACGGCGATGACCCGGTTCCACACGTCGAGTGGCGTCTCGGTCATGGGCGCCCAATGCAAGATCCCGGCGTTGTTCACCAAGACATCGACGCGGCCGGTGTCGGCAAGGACCCGCTCGACCACGTGGGCCCACTGCGCCGGGTCGGTGACGTCGTGGGTGAGGAACGTGACACCGAGATCGGCCGCTGCCTTGGCGCCCTCGTCGACCAGCACATCGGTGAGGTACACCGTGGCACCCTCGGCTGCGAACAGCGCGCCTTCGCTCGCACCCTGACCACGGGCCCCGCCCGTGATGATGGCCACCTTGCCGTCGAGCCTGCCCATGTCGGGTCCTCCTCTGGGTTCGGCGCACGGCGGACACGCTGTGCCCCACCGCGACGCCTCGGTGCGTAACCTACGTGACGCAGGGCTGCGGGGCAGTCCGAAGGGGGAGCACAGATGACGCACGAGATCGCGGTCCGCGGCGGCATGGTGGTCGACGGCACCGGCGCACCGGCGCAGCGGGCCGACATCGGCATCAGCGACGGCAAGGTCGTCGAGCTCGGTCCGGCCGTTCGTGGGGCCACCGAGCTCGACGCGACGGGCATGGTGGTCGCGCCGGGCTTCATCGACATCCACACCCACTACGACCCGCAGGTGCTGTGGGACGCCACGCTCAGCCCGTCGTGCTGGCACGGTGTCACGAGCGTGGTGGCGGGCAACTGCGGATACAGCATCGCGCCCACCAAGCCCGGCGATCGCGCGTCACTCGTGCGCACGCTCGACAAGGTCGAGGACATGCGGGTGGCCACCCTCGAGGCCGGCATCGAATGGGATTTCGAGACCTACGGCCAGTACCTCGATTCAGTGCGGCGCCGCGGGACGCTGCTCAACTTCGGTGGCTACGTCGGCCACACGCCGGTGCGCATGTACGTCATGGGCCAAGAGGCGTACGAACGCGAGGCCACCGAGACCGAGATCGTCGAGATGCAGCGAGTGATGGCCGAATCCCTCCGCGGGGGCGCACTCGGCGTCTCGACCGATCGTGCAGGATTCCACATCGGCGACGGCGGTCGCCCGGTGCCGTCCATCGCCGCATCGCAAGCCGAGACCGAAGCACTCCTGCGTGTCACGTCCACCCTCGGCCAAGGCATCGTGCACGTAGCCCCCGGTGAGAACTACAAGTGGGTGTACGAGTTCCAGAAGTCGCTCGGACGGCGCCTCAACTGGTCGTCGATCCTCACCTACCCGGCCGCCGCGTCGGCTCGTGGTGACTTCCGGGCCAAGCTCGACGCGCACCTCGCGGGACGCGGCACCGGGGCCGATGTGTGGGTGCAGGTCACGTGTCGGCCCATCACCCAACAGGTGCTCATGGTCGAGCCCACGTCCTTCTACACGATGGGTTCGTTCAAGGAGCTCGTCGCGCTGTCGCACGACCGACGCGCCGACCTGTTCGCCGACCGCGAATGGCGTGCGCGGGTCCAGAAGGATCTCGACGCCAACGGCCTGCTCACCACCCGATGGAACAGCATGACCCTGGTCGAATCGGCCACGCACCCCGAGCTGGTGGGGTCGACCATCGGCGCGATCGCGCAGGCTCGTGGCACCTCGCCATGGGACACGCTCTGCGACATCTCCTACGACGACAAGCTCGCCACGCGCGTCGAGATCACGTTCGCCAACGACGACATCGACGGGGTGAGCCTGCTGCTGCAGGGCGAGGGCTGCATCATGGGCTTGAGCGACGCAGGTGCCCACGTGGGCCAGATCTGCGACGCGGTGATGCCCACCGACTTCTTGTCGAAGTGGGTGCGCGACCGCCACGTCATGAGCATGGAAGCGGGCATCCGCAAGCTCACCGGCGAGATCGGCGACGTGCTCTGCACCGACCGCGGGTACGTGCGCGAAGGATCGCCGGCCGACCTCGTGGTACTCGACTGGGACCGCCTCGCCACAGGGCCCCTTCGCCGGGTCACCGACATGCCGGCCAACGGCGAGCGAATCGTGGGCGACCGGCCCGAAGGCATCTCGCACGTCCTCGTCAACGGCGTGCCGATCTGTGTCGATGGCGCGTCGACGCTCGAGAGCCTCGACGTGCTGCCGGGGCGCACGCTCACCAACTCGTAGATCCATGCACGCGCATTAGCGGTGCCTACACTCTCGTCCGTGCGCGCCGGTCGCGCGAGTCCGAGGGGGACCATGGCTGCTGCAGTCGAGTACAACCTGAGTGCCGGAGATCTCGACGAGATCTACGAGTCGTGCAAGAACTGGGGCCGTTGGGGCGCCGACGACCAGGCCGGCACCCTCAACCTCCTCACCGATGAGGTGCGCGCCAAGGGCGCAGCGGCCGTGAAGCTCGGTCGCGCCATCAGCTGCGCGCACGACTTCCCCGTGAACCCGTCGGCCGAGACCCCGGTGCCGGGATGCCATCACATGATCACCGCGGGCGACGCACGCGACTCGAGCGGCATTCCCGGTTACGAGGCCACCCAGGACTACGTGGGAACCAACGTGCACGGCCTCGGCATCACCCACATCGACGCGTTGTGCCACATGTTCGTGCGCGGCGAGATGTACAACGGCTTCCTGCCCACCGACGTGCGCAGCAACGGCGGCGCGCTCCGCAACAGCATCATGGCCGCGGTCGACAACCTGGTCGGTCGCTGCATCCTCATCGATGTGCCCCGCACCCGCGGCGTCGACTACCTCGAACCGGACCAGACCGTCACCGTCGACGATCTCGATGCAGCCGAGGAAGCGCAGAAGGTCACGGTCGAGCCGGGCGACATGGTCATCGTCTCCACCGGTCGCGACGCGCGGCGCGTCGCCCACAACGGAACGCTGAGCCCGTTCTTCCAGGGGCTGTCCGGATTGCATCCCGAGTGCGCCCGCTGGTTGAAGGACCGCGGCGTCTCCGTGCTCGGCAGCGACGGCATCTCCGACCACATGCCCGCCGCTCCGGTCCCCGGCTGGCCGTTCCCCATCCATCAGATCGGCATCACCGCGGTGGGCCTGCACCTCATCGACAACATGCACCTGCT
>JBKJKR010000278.1:0-2859 GCA_046597135.1 Acidimicrobiales bacterium
TCGGCGGGCCTCCATCATGGGACGAATGAACGCTCGTGTCACGAGCAACACGTGTTTGAAATTTATGTCGTACATCGCTTCCCACGACTCCGGGGAGGACTCGGGGAAACGGACCAGCGGCCGGAAGTCGCCGACGTTGTTGATCAGCACGTCAACCCGCCCGTGGGCGGACACCACGGCGTCAGCCAAACGGTCGACGTCCGCCTCGATTCGCACGTCCACCACGTGACTGCGGGCGATGCCGCCGGCGTCAGTGATGTCACGAACGGCGGACTCGGCCCGGTCGGGTTCGATCTCGGCGATCTCGACGGTGGCGCCATGCTGGGCGAACAGGCGGGAGATGGCGCCACCGATACCGTCACCGCCGCCGGTCACGACGGCAACCTTGCCGTCGAGGAGCCGGTTCCAGTCGGCGATCTGTGGGACGTCGGAGGGCTGTGGTGAGGTCATGGCACGCGTTCCTTGCGCTGGGCGACAGCGTCAGTTCAGCAGATGCGGGCGCGGTGCGACGGCGTGGGGTGCGCGTACCCGATGCTCAGAGCTCGGCGACGAACAACGCCAGGAGATCGTCGTAGGCCTCGACTGCGGGGAGCTCGGGGAACTCGCGTTGCACCTTGGTCGGGGATCGGAAGAGCACGCCCATGTCGGCGCGCTGCAACATGGCGATGTCGTTGTAGGAGTCGCCGGCGGCCAGCACGCGGTAGTTGAGTCCGTGCAGGGCCTCGACCGCGCGTTGCTTCTGGTCGGGCTGGCGGAGGCGGTAGTCGGTGACCCGGTCGTTCTCGTCGATGACGAGTCGGTGGCACAGCAGCGTGGGCCATCCGAGCTGGCGCATGAGCGGCTGCGCGAACTGCTCGAACGTGTCGGAGAGGATGAGCACCTGCGTCCGGCTGCGCAGCTCGTCGAGGAAGCGGCGGGCGCCGGCGAGCGGCTCGAGTCCGGCGATGACCTCGGCGATGTCGGTCAGTCGCAGCCCGTGCAGGTCGAGGATGGCCAACCGGCCTTGCATGAGGACGTCGTAGTCCGGTTCGTCCCGAGTGGTCCGCTTCAGTGCCTCGATGCCGGTGCGCTCGGCGACGGCGATCCAGATCTCGGGGACGAGCACTCCCTCGAGGTCGAGCGTGACGATGGTCTGACGGTGGTCGGCGGCCATCCCCGCAGTGTCGTCAGCGCGGCCCGCCTTTGGCGAATTGGCCGCTGCGGTTCCACCCGGGTGACGGGTCAGAGGGCCGACGAACCGTTGGTGTTGGTCGCGTCGCGTACGGTGGCCGCCACGACCACCGCCCCGAGCTCGTCGACGCGGGTCGGGTGCACTCGTGCGTTGCGCATGTGGGCGCGTGCCGCCTCGGCCGCACCGGTCGCGTCGCCCGCGGCGATGAGCGTTTGGATGTGCTCGTGTTCGGCCATGACGCGGGCCGCATCGTCGGGGGAGATGCGGCCGCCTCGTGTGGCGATCTCGGCTGCGCTGGCGCGGAGTTGACTCGTCCACACCGTTTCGAGCATGCCGAGCGATGCGACCGTCGTGGCGTTGCCGCAATGGGTGACGAGTGCTTCGTGCCACTGTCGGGCCGCGAGCACTGCGGCCTCACCGTCAGCCGCGGCGAGGGCGTCGGCGTAGCAATGCTGGGCTTGTTCGAGCACCGGCATCACCGTGGTCGCGCGGTCGGCGCGTTCGGCACACAACTCGACGCAGAGCGGCTCGAACCGTTCGATCGCGATGCGTACGTCGGACAGCGGCACACGCTGGGCCTGGAGCACGAGCCCGAGCGTGTAGGCCACGTGATCGGCCGTGGGAAGGTGCACGATCGAGCCGCCGACGTTGCCGCGCTGGACCGAGAGCAGGCCTTCGGATTCGAGGATGAGGCTCGCCTCGCGGATGGCGGCCCGACTCACCCCGAACTCGTCGCTCAGATCGTCGATCTTGGGAAGCAGGGCGCCGTCGTCGACCTCGCCCGAGAGGATGCGCTCACGCAGGCGGTTCGCGACTTCCTCGGCCGGACCGAACCGCCGGCGGGGGCGACGTGCGGGCCCGCTCATCGGTAGTGGGGCACGGGCCGGCCGGACATGGTCGCTCGAATCATACTAAGATGCAAAGATAGCATCATTGGTCGGCGGGGTCACCCTGCTCCGACCGAGGGGAGCCCGACGCATGGAACTGAAGTTCGACGATCTCGAGAGCAAGAAGGGCTTCTTCGTCACGAAAAAGCCGGACAAGCCGACCTTCCTGCCCGACCCGGATCGCCGACCGCGTCGCTTCACGCTGATCTCGGTCGACGATCATCTCGTCGAGCCGCCCGACATGTTCACCGGTCGCGTGCCCGGCAAGCTGGCCGAGCTCGCGCCGCGGGTCGAGCTCGACGACGAGGGCATGGAGTACTGGGCCTTCGACGGCAAGCGCGAGTACAAGGTCGGTCTCAACGCCGTGGTCGGGCGGCCCGTCGAAGAGCGCAGCTTCGAACCGGCCCGCTTCGACGAGATGCGACGAGGCGCCTACGACATCGATGCTCGCGTCCACGACATGGACCTCAACGGTGTGTATGCCTCGCTGAGCTTCCCGTCGTCGCTCGCCGGGTTCGCCGGGCAGCGCTACCAACTCGGGGTGAGCGACACCGAGCTTGCGCTCGCCACCGTGCGTGCCGCCAACGACTGGCACCACGAGGTGTGGGCCGGCAGCTTCCCCGATCGCATCATCCCGCTGCAACTGCCGTGGCTGCTCGATCCGGTGCTCGCAGCCGCCGAGATCCGCGCGAACGCGGCGCGGGGGTTTCGCGCCGTCACGTTCCCCGAGCTGCCCGAGCGCCTCGGCCTGCCGTCGCTGCACACCGGCTATTGGGACCCGTTCATGGCCGCCTGCGAGGA
>JBKJKR010000360.1:0-5397 GCA_046597135.1 Acidimicrobiales bacterium
AGCACGATCTTGATGGGGTAGCCACGCAACCGGGCGATCATCGCCAACGCGATGCCGGTGTTGCCCGACGACGGCTCGATGATGGTCTTGCCCGGGGTGAGCGTGCCGTCAGCCTCGGCCTCGAGGATCATGGCCTTGGCGATGCGGTCCTTCACCGAACCTGCCGGGTTCTGCATCTCCATCTTGGCGAGGATGCGCACCTTCGGATTGGGGCTGAGGTTCGAGACGTCGACCATCGGCGTGTTGCCGATCATGTCGAGTACCGAGTTGAAGACCGTCATCGCCGCCACCGAACATTCCCGAGTGAATCGCTCAACATTCTAACCCGCGACGCGCTCGGCGACCTACCCGACGACGACAACCGGTTCCTCGGTGATCTGGTCGCCCACGATGCGATAGGCCCGCAGCGCCGGCTCGGCGAACTTCAGCGACACGATGATGAAGACCCACGCACCGAACGGATCGAACACCTCGGCATCGCGCACGTCGGTCGGCGACGGATAGGCCGTGGTGTGGGTGTGGCTGTGCATCACACCCGCCACCAGCAGGCCCGCGTCGTCGGCCGCGGCCTCGACGTTCATCATCTCGCGTCCGTCGAGTCGATAGAGCTGACTCGACGCCGCAGTGTTGGCCATCGGGAAGAAGCGGCAGATGCGCCCGGTGGCCGGGTCGGTTGCGAACAGGCCACATGCTTCGTCGGGCAGGCCGTCGAGCGAGTAGGCGAGCATCGACTCGTACACGTCGCGGGTCATTTCGAGCACGGCCCCATCAGCCCCTCTCGCGGCGGGCCGCGGAGATGGCGCGGCGCGCTTCGATGTCGGCTTCCTTCTTGATGAGCGCCTGGCGGTGATCGCCCTTGCGGCGTCCCTTGGCCAGACCGAGCTCGAGCTTGGCGCGCCCGTCCTTGAAGTAGAGGCTCAACGCGACGATGGCGAGCCGTTCGAGGTCGACCCGGGCCTTCCAACGCAGGATCTCGGACTTGTGGGCGAGCAGCTTGCGGTTGCGTTCGGGCACGTGGCCGAACACGCCGGTGGCGTGGGAGTACGCCGCGAGGTGCATGCCGTAGAGCCAAAGCTCGCCGGCGTCGATGCGGGCGAACGCATCGTTCAGCTGCACCTTCGACTCGCGGAGCGACTTGACCTCGCTGCCTTTCAGCATCACGCCGACCTCGAGCGTGTCGAGCACGTCGTAGTCGCGCCGCGCCGTGCGGTTGGTGGCGATGAGCTTGGTTCCCTTGCGATCCGACGCGGCCATGAGGTCCACGAGGGTAGCCGGGTGCGTCGCGCCGCCCCACCGGGTTGCCGCGGGAGGTGGGGGTGCTGCGGGTCGGAGGAATTCTTGGCGCGAGACCAACAGATCCTCCGATGCACCTGGACAGCGGCGTCGGCTCGTCACAAGGTGCCCTGCCGGCGGTCGTCGAGCAGGGTGCGTACCTGGTCGACGATGAGGTCGGGTTGCTCGTTGGCGACGGGCCACGTGTACCGAAGCGGCCGCCACCTCGCGAGGACCAGGAGGTTCTGGCGCTCCCGATCGTTGAGGAACTCCTTGCGGGTGCGGTGGTACGCCGCGCCGTCGGCCTCGAGGAAGACCTGCTCGGCCGGCCACGCGAGGTCGAGGTGGAACGTGCGGCCGCAAATGGTGACCGGATGCTGGTGGCTCGCCGGAGGCAGCTGCCCCAACGTGGCCGCTCGGCTGACGATCACCTCGAGCTTGCTCTGCGTTGCTGTGCCGCGATCGCGATGGGCATCGGCCACGCGCCGCAGTGCCGCCGTGCCAGGTCGTCCGCTCATCGGTCGGTCGAGATATCGGTCGACGCGCCGAAGCGTGACCCGCCCCGAGATGAGGCCGCGACCGAACGCGTCGTCCAACTCGGTCTCGTCGACGAGCGTCCCGAGATCGAGCAACGTTCGCACCGCGGATGTGCAGGCGATGCCGTCGACCGTGGTGCGCTCGCTCGCCTCCAAGAAGAGCGATCGATGCACGTCGGCCGCGATCGAATCGACACGTCGCGCCTCGGCGATCACCACGGCGGGCCGCCCCGGTGCTCGGCCGACGTAGCCCAGCAGCTCGGCCGCGCTGCGGTGCGAAGCCCAACCCTGGGATGCGAACACCGCAGCGTGCAACGCACGTCGGGGGTCGAACGACGCGGGTGCGACGTCGTAGACCCGTGGCGCGACGCGTGCCCAGACGCCGCGTGTGACGCGACCGTGGATCTCCCACGCGGTGAAACCCAGGTCGAGGAGCTGTGGACGGGAGGCAAGCCCATGCTGCCGGGCTGCGAGGCGGTTGAGTCGGAGCTCTCGTGCCATGGACGCACATATTGCCGAGGGGGTGCGACAGTGCGGGCGGACCGGGCCGCGCTTCGGACGGGTCGTCCCCGACGGCCTCGGAGGAATCATTGGTCCTGAACCAACGGATCCTCCGACCCTCGGCCAGTGCGGCACTCGGGCGGCCACCGAAGTCGGGTGCTGCGCGGGTGGGGGCGGCGTAGAGTGGGCCGGGCATACGGGGCTGATCGGTTTCGACGGTGAGGCAGGAATCCGTTTGCGTGCGACCCGAGTGGCTCAGACTCGTTAAACGGGGCAAAAAACAGAGACGCCAACAGCGATCTCGCTCTCGCCGCCTGATCTAGTCAGGTGACAGAGAGTCATAGCGACCAGTAATGGCACGCAGGGCCAACTCACCGCAGCCCGGTAACAGAAGCGGAGGGTGACGGTCGGAAAGACGACTGACGGTGCGAAAGAACACTGGCTTCGGGGAAAGACCCGGCGGCGGGGCTTCGGCCCGTGCGACCCGGCGTTGTCCTAGCCGTTCGAGGGACGAACCGGGAATGGTCGTATCACGTGCGGTGACCCTTCAGCGGACGAGGGTTCGATTCCCTCCAGCTCCACAGCGAGATGTTTGGTAAATCCCGTCCCCCTGTTTGGGGAAATAACGGGGTGTGACCCGGTCCGGGCCCCCGGGGCCGGATCGGCGCACCGGAACCCCACGGCTCAGCCGAGGGCCGAGACGCGACGCCTCGATCCCGCCACGTGGATCTCGAGGAGTGGACAGTCGGCGGGCGGCTGGAATCCCGGGTCCCACAACAGCTCGGGAGTTTAGGTCGACGATCTCGGCGAGAGCGATGTGGGCCATGAGTTCGATGACACCGATATCGATCGCCCCGCCGTCGAATCACATCACCCGACAACCCGTGCCCACGAAGGCGAGTCAACTCCACGCAGTGAGCGGGCCGGTCTGGTGGATGACGGACTCTTGCGTGGTGCTCCATTCGGTCCGTGTGCGATGTGGCCCGACAAGCCGGCCGTGGCCGAAGGTCATCGTCGGTTACCTCCATGCCGTGCAGGCGAGACGCTCCGCCACGGGTTCCGGCGGACTCGACCGACATCGACATCTGGCAGCACGTCAACGATGAAGGTCCGGGCCGGCGTGGCCTACTCCTTGTGACCCATGCCGGCTTCGCGTGCTTTGACGATCGCTTGTGGACGGTCGGTGACCTGCAACTTGGTGAAGACGTTGCTGACGTGGTTTCGGATGGTCTTCTCGTTGATGCTCAACCGTCGGGCGATGGCTTGGTTGGCGAGGCCCTGCGCCAACAGGTCGAGGACTTCATGCTCGCGCGTGGTGAGCTGGGGGAAGGTTCTCGAAGCGGAGCGAACGGCGAAGAGGGCAGCAGCGCGCTGGGCGATGGATGAGCCGAGGATCACCTCGCCATGACCGACGGCGCGCACGGCCCGCTCGATCTCGTCTTGCCCGGCGCCTTTGACGAGGTAGCCCCGGGCGCCTGCTCGCATCGCGGCGAACACGGCGTCGTCGTCTGCGAACATGGTGACGACCAGCACGCCGATCTCGGGGTTCGCAGCGATGATGGACTGGGTGGCGCGGATGCCCGACCCGTCGGGGAGTTGAAGGTCCATCACGACGACCTCGGGTCGAAGGCTGCCGACAACGGTGACAGCCTCTGCCATGGTTCCCGCTTCGGCTACCACCTCGATCCCGGGGAGCGAGCCGAGGAGGGCGACCATGCCGAGCCGAAAGACGGGGTGGTCGTCCACCACGACGACACGTAAGACGGCACCGACGTCTTCAGGCACCGTTCACCTCGGCGGGCAGCGACGCGATGACTCGAGAGCCACCGTTGGGACCAATCTCGACCAGGATACGTCCGCCGACGCCAAGGCTTCGTTCTCGCATCGATGACAGTCCTACGCCTGCGGTGATCTCATCGCTGAGGCCGACGCCATCGTCGTCGACTTCGACGACGATGATGGCGTCACCGGACCGCAGACAGACGCGGCAGGTGGTCGCGTGCGCATGGCGGACGACGTTGGTGATGGCTTCGACAGCGATGCGGTAGGCGGCGACCTCGGTGGCGGCGGAAAGCGTCGGGAGGTCGCCGATCACATCGACGATCACGGTGAGATGTTCGGTCGAGCAGCGCTCCGCGTAGGCGCTTACCGCCGCCACCAGGCCGAGCTGGTCGAGGACGGCGGGGCGCAAGTCATTGACGATGCGACGCACCTCCTCGACGCTCGCCTCCACCTCTTCGGTGAGGCGAGCCAGCAACGCGTCGCTGTCGCCGCCCCGTTGCGCGATCTGGTTCCGCGCGGCGCGGATCCCGAGGGCGACACCGGCCAGGGTCGGTCCCAGCCCGTCGTGCAAGTCGCGTTGCAGACGTCGCCGTTCGTCCTCGACAGCTGCGACGAGCTCGGCCTGTGACCGTCGGAGATCGACGGAGGTGCGCACGCCGTGGGCCGCGACGGCAGCCTGTCGGGCAAGGTTGTTCAATGAGGCGACGTCGGCTGGGCGGAACGGAGCCGTCGCCGGCGCACGGACCGTCAGCGCGCCGATCCGTTCGCCTTGATGGACGAGTGGCCACGTATGCGCTTGGCCGCGCTCGCCGATGGCGCCTGCCGTCGCCACGTCTCGCAACCCGGTGGGCGTGGTCAGCGCAATGCTGACAGACGCTCCGAACGCGGCGGCGATGGAGGCCGCCAGCTCGGGCAGCACGTCGTCGGGACCAAGGACGACTTCCATGCGACGGCCGAGGTCGGCGAGCGCCAGCCACGGGTCCCTACCGACGCCATAGAGGCGTCGGTCGACGGCGCGCTGCAGCCGTTGGCGGGCCGCCTGGAACCCGGTCGCGACCGTGACACTGGCCGCGACGGCCGCAGCGAACCCCACGCGTCCGCCGGCGATCGCTGCGACGGCGACGGCGACGGCTTGCAAAACGACGATGCCGATGGACAGCAAGGCCCACACCAGGGTCCGACTGACGAGACGGTTCGCCGTCCACGACAGAGCGCGCAGCGCTGCGACGACGGAGACGACGGGGATGGCCGGCAAGGCCAAGGCCGCGAGGACGTCGACCACGGAGGCGGGCAGTCGCTGCGCGAT
>JBKJKR010000372.1:0-4719 GCA_046597135.1 Acidimicrobiales bacterium
TACGCACAGCTACTTCGCCGAGGCGCCCGACGGACGGGCCGCCGCCGATTGGATCGCGGAACAGCCCTGGTTCGACGGCCGGCTCGGCTCGTTCGGCGCGAGCTACATGGGCTTCACGCAGTGGGCACTTGCGTCGACCCGGCCGCCGCACCTGAAGGCCATGGCCGTCGCGTTGTCGACATCGATCCGCACCTACTCGTGGTACCCGGGCGGATCGCTCGCACTCGAGGTGATCATCCCGTGGGATCTGGGTGCAGTGATGTTCAACAAGCCGGTGTCCGCGGCGATCGTGCCCGACATCTCGCCCGAGGCGATCGCCGTTCGCATGGCCGAGTTGCGTGCCGCGTTCGATCACCTGCCGTTGGGCGAGGTGATCCGCAAGGTCACCGGTGAGGACCTCGATCTGTACCGCCGACAACTCGATCATGCCGCGGTGGGCGATCCGTACTGGGAGCCCGTGGAGTTCCGCAAGCTCCTCGCCGATTGGACCGTGCCCACACTGCTCGTCGACGGGTGGCACGACTACCCGTTGCCCGGGGTGTGCGACGACTACGCCGCGCTGCGCGATGCCGGGGTCCCGGTACGGCTGCGCATCGGCGCAGGCGGGCATCTCGGTGGCGGGGGAGAAGGGGGCATGACCGACGCGCCGCTCGACTGGTTCGACACGTACCTGCTCGAACGCCCTGATCTGCTCGCCGCGCCGATGCCCACACGCCCCGTCACCGTGCAGGTCCAGGGCCACGATGTGCACTGGGTCGACCTCGACGACTGGCCCGCACCCCAGGTGGCGAACATCTCGTGGCACCTGCGGGCCGGCGGGCGGCTCACGACCGAACCGCCCGGGCCGTCGGAGGAACCCGACGAGTTCCGCTACGACCCCGCCGACCCGACACCGGCGAACGGTGGGATCGGCATGCTCACGGGAGGCGCGGTCGACAACCGTGCGAACGAGGCGCGGTCCGATGTGCTCGTCTACACGAGCGACGTGCTCGCCGAGCCGCTCACGTTGCTCGGACCGGTCACCGCCGGTCTGCACGTCACGTCGTCCATCGATCACACGGACTTCTTCGTGCGGCTCTGCGATGTCCATCCTGACGGCCGTTCGATGAACGTGTGCGACGGCCTCCAGCGCCTCACGCCGAGCATGATCCGGCGCGACTCGGCAGGTGTGCACCAGGTGTCGGTCGCGCTGTGGCCGGCAGGTCATCGTTTCGGGGCGGGTCATCGCCTTCGTGTCCAGGTGTCGGGCGGCGCGCACCCCGTGTACGCGCGCAACCTCGGCACCGGCGAACCGCACGCCACGGCCACCACGATGCTCGTCGCGGACCATCGCGTGCATCACGATGCGGTGCGTTGCTCGGCGCTGACCCTGCCGCACTTCGCGGAGTGACGCACGGATGATGCGCGTCGCCCTGCTCGACGACTACCAGGGCGCAGCAGCCGCGAGCGATGCGTGGGCGCCGCTCGCGGGACGGGCCGAGTTGGTGTTCCTCGCCGACAACGTGCGCGACGCCGCGCTCGTCGAACGGCTCGCCGGCTTCGACGCGGTCGTGCTCATGCGCGAACGCACGCCGGTTCCGCGCGCGGTGATCGAGGCGCTCCCCGACCTCAGGCTGATCGTGTCGAGTGGCCGGGCCAACGCATCGCTCGACGCCGATGCGGCCCGCGAGCGTGGCATCGTCATCTGCGGCACCACCGGACTTGCCGGGGTCACGGCTACCGTCGAACACACCTGGGCGCTGATCCTCGCGATGGTGCGCGGCGTCGCGCACGAGAACGACGCGATCCGTGCCGGTGGTTGGATGACGGGAGTGCCGCGCCAGCTCGGTGGCCGCACGCTCGGCATCGTGGGGCTGGGCAACCTCGGCCGGCTCATTCCGCCGGTGGCGCGTTCGCTCGGCATGGACGTCGTGGCCTGGAGCCGCAACATGACCCCGGCCGACGCGGAAGCCATCGGCGTACGCCACCTCGGTCGCGACGACTTCTTCGCGACCGCCGACGTCGTCACGTTGCACCTCAAGCTCAGCGAACGGTCCCGGTGCTACATCGGTGAAGCGGAGCTGCAGTCGATGCGGGTCGGCTCGTTCCTCGTCAACACGTCCCGGGGCGGCGTGCTCGACACCGGAGCGCTCCTGCGGGCGCTCGAGCGCGGTCCATTGGCCGGGGCGGCGCTGGACGTGTTCGACGACGAACCTCTGCCGCTCGAGCATCCGCTGCGTCGCCACCCGAAGTGCCTCGTGACGCCGCACATGGGCTACGTGAGCGATGTGTCCTACGCCGAGTACTTCACGCAGATCGCCGAGGATCTCGTGGCCTACCTCGACGGTGCGCCCGTTCGCACGTGGTGAGCGACGGGGCTCAGACGCGCACCGAGTGGTGGAATGTCCGGCGAACTTCGGCGAGCATGGGAACCGGTGCGCCGATGCGAGCCGCGAGCCCCAACGCCTGGTCGAGATCCTTGCCCGCGAGCCGATTGGTGTGCTCGAGCGCAGCGCGCACGGCAGGGTCGGCATCGGGTGGTAACGGCTCGGGCCCACCGAGCGCGAAGGGTGCCAACGACTGGTCGAAGACGCCGGTCTCGCTGATGGTGTGGCGGAGCAGTGCGAGGTCGACACCGGATCGGTGTGCGAGCTCCATGGCCTCGTGCACGGCGACCATCATGGCGTAGCCGGTTGCGTTGCGAGCGAGCTTCAAGGCCATGCCGGCGCCGATGGGTCCGGCGTGCAGCACCTCCTTCGAGAAGCAGCCGAGGATCGGTCGAGCGGCGTCGACGGCATCGGTGGGTCCACCGACCATGGTGAGCAACGTGCCGGCGGCCGCGCCGGCCTCGCCCCCGCTGATGCCGGCGTCGAGCACGACCACACCATGTGGTGCGGCGTCGCTCGCGAGCCGATGGATGGTCTCGAGCGAGACCGTCGTGTGGATGGCCACGATCGCGCCCGCAGCGAGCGTCGACAAGACCCCGTCGGCGCCGGCCACCACGTCGATGGCCTGCGCATCGTCGAAGACGATGATGCTCACGAAGGATGCCCCTTGGGCCGCGCCGGCCGGTGAGGCCGCGGCAAAGGCACCTCTGGCCACACGAGCGCTCACGGCGTCGGCGGCCTTGTCGTGAACGCGCACGTCGTGACCGGCGGCCACGAGATGATCGGCGATCGGACCACCCATGCGCCCAAGGCCGATCACCGCGATGCGCTCGGTGCTCATGACGTGCTCCCGAGGTGGGTCGCGATGGCGGTCTCGCTGACCCGGTAGAGGTCGCCGCTGCTCGGATACCCGATGTACGGGATGAGTTGGATCGCCACCTCGCGGACCTGCTCGACCGTGAGCTCGCCGTTGGCGAGCGTGCGCGAGAACTGGAGGCCGAGCGTCTCGAAGCGATGCTGCGCGGCGAGCACCCCCATCACCAGGAGCCGCCGGGCATCGATCGCCAGGGCCGGCCTGGCCCACACCTCGCCGAACAGGTGACCCATCATCAGGTCGAAGAAGTCGGCCTCGCCGGGTTCGAACGTGACGGCGTCGTCGCCGTAGACCTGTCGGTAGACATCGAGCCCGCGGGCGCGTCGTTCGGAATCGTCGGGTGGGGCTGTGTCCATGGCCGGACCGTACAGGATGTGCGCCGCCCGCCCGGGGGGCTCAGGCCTTGCGGATGACGCGCCCTCCGTGGGCGCCGCCGCGGATGACGCGCCCTCCGTGGGCGTCGGCGCGGATGACGTGCCCTCCGTGGTCGCCGCCGGGGCGGCCGTTGACGAGCACGTGGTCGATGCCGATCACCTGATCGGCCACGAGCCGGTCGCCCCCCGCCGGGAGGTCGAACACCCGCCGGAGCGGACTGGGCGTGAGGCGTTCGAGGTCGAGCACCACCAGGTCGGCGAACGCGCCCGGCGCAATGGTGCCGCGGCCCGCGAGGCCGAAGATGGCGGCCGGCTCGCCGGTGAGCCGATGGACCGCTCGTTCGATCGACATCACGCCGCGGTCGCGCACCCATCCGGCCAGGAAGTCGATGGGCATGCCGGCATCGCACAACATGCCGACGTGGGCACCCGCATCGGAGATCCCGAGCAGACAGCCCGGCTCGGACAACAGCTCGGTGACCCCTTCGGTGTTGTCGTTTCCCACGACCATCGTGCACCGCGTCGTGAGGTTGTCGCCGAGCGCGATCTCGACCAGCGCGTCGAACGGATCGAGCTGAATCTCCGCGGCGAGCGACGCAAGGTCGCGACCGAGCAGCTCGGAGCTCGCGGACTCGGCCACGAAGATCGACGACCAGCGGACCTGATGGAACTTGTGCGACGCGAGCTCGTCGCGCGCCCGGGTGCGCCACCGCTCATCGCGATAGAGCGCGGCCCGGTCGGCCGGGGCGAGTGCCATGAGCTCCTGGAACGCGGGTGCGCCGACAAAGGGCGTCGGGTTCAACAGGGAGAGCTGCACCGACAACGGGCGGCACGTCACCTGCGGGTACACGCGCGCACCCGCGGCCCACCCGGTGCGGTGCGTCTGACGCTTGGTGGTCCAGTGGGTGCGCGCGGCGTTGCCGTCGGGATAGGTGACGAGCGCGGTCCACGTGATGGCGCAACCGGTACGGGCCGCGACCTCGTAGAGCCACGCGAACTCGTCGTCGGGGTTGGTCTCGACGATTCGGTCGTTCGCTGCCGCGCAGTGCATGAGCGCTTCCATTTCGTCGGCCGACGCGATGGCGCCCGGGACCCGTCGCCCACC
>JBKJKR010000056.1:0-2554 GCA_046597135.1 Acidimicrobiales bacterium
AAAGGTCGGCTGGGACTTCGAGGACGAGAGCCCGGGCAACGACGCCCGCGGCACCACCCCGATGGGGGCGCTCGCACCGGAGATCGAGACGCACCTCGTCAACTGCGTGCTCACGAACGGGGCGCGGTACTACGTCGATCACGCGCACCCCGAGCTGTCCACGCCCGAGTGCGCCGATCCGTTGTCCATCGTCCAGTACGACCGCGCGGCCGAGCTCATCGTCGAGCGCTCCATGCGTGCGGCGCGGCGCATGCTGCCCCCCGGCCAGGAGCTGGTGGTCTACAAGAACAACAGTGACGGCAAGGGCAACAGCTACGGCTGCCACGAGAACTACCTCATGGAACGCCAGACGCCGTTCGGACGCATCGTGGCCCACGCAACGTCGCACTTCGTCAGCCGGCAGATCTTCACGGGCGCGGGCAAGACCGGCACCGAGGCCCATGGGCTCACCGCCCGCGATGTGCCCTACCAGCTGACCCAGCGGGCCGACTTCTTCGAGGAGGAGGTCGGTCTCGAGACCACGCTGAAGCGGCCGATCATCAACACGCGCGACGAACCCCACGCCGACGCCACGAAGTACCGCCGGCTCCACGTGATCGTCGGCGACGCGAACATGAGCGAGGTGGCCACCTTCTTGAAGGTCGGCACCACCACGTTCGTGCTCAGCATGATCGAGGACGACTTCCTGCCCCGTAGCTTCGCGCTCGAGTCCCCGGTGCAGGCCATGCGCCAGGTCAGCTACGACCTCACGCTGCGCAAGCCGCTTCGCCTGCTCGACGGGTCCACGGTCACCGCGCTCGACATGCAATGGGAGCTCTATGAACGGGCGAGCAAGTACGCGTCCGAACGGGGAACCTCTGCGGTGGGTGGTCCGGTGGCCGAGCAGGTGCTCGAACGATGGGAAGCCGTGCTCACCCAACTCGAGGACGACCCGATGGAGCTGGCCGACCAGCTCGACTGGGTGGCCAAGTACCGCCTCGTCGAGGGCTACCGCGAGCGCAACGGCCTCGAGTGGGGCGACCCCCGGCTCACCGCCATCGATCTGCAATACCACGATCTGCGGCCCGAGAAGTCCATCTTCCGCAAGCTCGGCATGGAGACCCTGGTCACCCAGGAGGCCATCGAGTTCGCAACGGTCAACCCGCCCCGTGACACGCGGGCGTACTTCCGAGGCGAGTGCCTGCGCCGCTGGAGCGACCAGATCGTGGCCGCCAACTGGGATTCCCTCGTGTTCGACATCGGTACCGAGCCGCTACGCCGGGTGCCGATGATGGAACCGCTGCGCGGGACCGCAGATCACGTGGGTACCTTGTTCGAGGAATGCGCAACACCGAAGGAGTTGTTGGATCGGCTGAGCGGCGGCTGATCCCTACGACAACCTCCGGTCCGATCGCGAGTCCACCCCCCACCATGGGACGCACACGGGAAGCAGAAGGTGTGAGATGGCCGAGCAAGAGCAAGTACGCAAACAAGCGCCGGCACGACGTGAGGAAACCGTCGAGGAGACCCCGGCCGTGTCCGAACAGGGCGAGAAGATCAAGGCCGAGCTCGACGACCTCCTCGACGAGATCGATTCGGTGCTCGAGACCAACGCCGAGGACTTCGTGAAGTCGTACATCCAAAAGGGTGGTCAGTGATCCGGTCGGTGACCCGGTCATCCATCACGGTCGGTAACCTCGCCCTCTCATGAACCTCCCGCTCTTCCCGCTCTCCGACGACCCCGGGCCGAGCTTCGCCGCGCTCGTGCACCGCGTCGGCCTCAACCCACCGGTTCCCGAGTCGCCGCTCGCCGCCGACCAGATCGCCCACGGCACGACGGTCGTGTCCGTTCGCTACGCCGACGGCGTAGTCATGGCGGGCGACCGGCGGGCCACGTCGGGCCACCTCATCAGCCACCGCTCGATCGAGAAGGTGTTCCCCGCCGATTCGCACTCGGCGGTCGGCATCGCCGGGGCGGCCGGCCCGGCCATCGAAATGGTCCGCCTGTTCCAGCTGCAGCTCGAGCACTACGAGAAGGTCGAGGGCAGTCGCCTCTCGATCGAGGGCAAGGCCAACCAGCTCGGCACCATGATCCGGTCGAACCTCCCGGCGGCCATGCAGGGTCTCGCGGTCGTGCCGCTGTTCGCCGGCTACGACCTGCGCCGTAACACCGGCCGCCTGTTCCAGTACGACATCACCGGCGGCCGCTACGAAGAGCGCGACTTCGCCGCCACGGGCTCGGGCAGTCTGCACGCCGGCACGGTGATCAAACTCGGCTACCGCGAAACGCTCACCCGCGACGCGGTGCTCGACCTCGCGGTCGAGGCACTGTTCCAGGCGGCCGACGACGACTCCGCCACCGGGGGCCCCGACCTCATGCGGGGCATCTTCCCCGTGGTCGCCACCATCACGGCGGCCGGCTACGAACGCATCGCCGACGACGATCTCGCGACGCGCACCACCTTGTTGCTCGAACGGCTTCGCACTCGTCGCGGTGGGCCCGACCGATCCGGAGCCGAACCGTCATGAGCATGCCGTTCTACGTCGCACCCGAACAGGTGATGAAGGACCGCGC
>JBKJKR010000101.1:0-2965 GCA_046597135.1 Acidimicrobiales bacterium
GGAAGAAGGGCGTGGTCGGCCGCGACGCCTTGGACTCGCGGATCATCGCGATCGCGCGATCGGTGAAGTCGTCGGTGAGGTAGTAGCCGTCGGGGTACAGCTCGGTGTCGAGCGGGGTGTTGTCCTGCACGAGCCGGTGCGGGTGGTGGAAGTTCGTGAACGCGTCGAGGAATCCGTAGAACCGCTCGAACCCCCGTTGCACGGGCCACGAGTGCTTGGGCCCCGCGGCCGAGATGTTGGAGTCCTTCGCGAGGTGCCACTTGCCCACCATGAACGTGGCATATCCGTTGTCGCGGAACACTTCGCCCAGCGTTGCCGCGTTCTCGGAGAGCTCCATCGCGTAACCGGGGAAGCCCGCGTCGCTGTGCGCCACATGGCCGACACCGGCGTCGTGCGCGTTGAGCCCGGTGAGCAGCGCGGCCCGGGTCGGTGAGCACATCGGCGTCACATGGAAGTTGGTCAGCTGCACCCCGCTCGCGGCGAGCGCGTTTAGGTTCGGGGTGTCGATCTCGCTGCCGTAGCAGCCGAGGTCGGCGAAGCCGAGATCGTCGGTGAGCATGACGATCACGTTGGGTGCGCCGGCAGGCGGCGTCGGCCGCTCCGGCCACCACGCCTCGGAGGTGGCCACGACCTTGCCCACGGAGCCACCGAAGCCGGCGTAGGGCGCGGTGGGGTCGACCGCCTTCGGGTCGGTGCTGGACTCGCGCTCGGTGCTCATGCGCGCACTGTAGAGCGTGCATCGCAGAGCGTGCGCCGGCGGAGCGTGCGCCGGCGGACCTCGGGGTCAACGTTCGGGTTCACCATGTCGATCGCGGCCGTCGCCGCCGAGGGCTCGTGGTGACGGATGGTGTAGCGCCGAGGCACGAGGGTGCCGTCGACCGTGGCGATGCTGAGCATCAGGTCTTGTCCGGGCCGCGGCGCGAGGTCGGCCAGCGCAGGCGATTCGAGAACGATGCGGTGCATAGAACGTCCGAAGTCCACGATTTCGACAACGATCAGGTCGAGCCGGGCCACTCCGAGCCGCTCGGTCAAGGCCGCGCTGTTGTTCATCAACACGGAACGCACAAAGTGCTCAAGTGCCGCGGGGCCTTTGCCGACGATCGAAGTGGACCAAAAGGCCCGTTTCTCCGAATTGGGCTAAAAGGCCTTTGGGCTGCGCCGATGGCGGAACATGTCCAACACCCATGCCCCCCTGATCGAGGATGACTCGCCGACGTTGGGCGAGCTGGTGTGCGGGCACCGGATGAGCAGCGGCGAGTCGATGCGTGCAGTGAGTCGCCGCTGCGCCGTCGCGCCGGCCGACATCGCGCAGGTCGAGCTCGGTCGCGCCGACCTCGACAACGACGCGCTGGCGGCGGTGGTGCATGCCTATGCCGTGCCCCGCATCCGGTTCCCGGTTCACCACTCGCAGGTGGTGGTCGACCTCGTGTCGGGTGGCGTCGCGGTCCGGCAACGGTCACGATCCGTCGATGAATCGCCGACCGAGGCGATATTGCTCATCTACCTCGAGCTGCTCTACGCCTACCGGGAGCTCGCGGCCGGCACCGAGGTCACGATCACGTCGCTCGATCTGGATCTCGTGCGGCTCATGCTGTCGACCCACCAGGCAGCGGTCGCGGCACGTATCGATGACCTCGTCCGCCCCATCGTCCCGCCCCTTGTACCGATGATCGTGATTCGCCGGCCCTCGAGCACGACGACCCTTCTCGTGGGCGCCGCGGCAGCGACCGTGGCGCTTGCGATCGCGATTGGACTCGGCAGCCCACGCACGTCGATGGGTCGCGGTGCCCCGCAGTCGGACTCGGACCCGATCGCGGTCGTACAAGGGACGACCGTCTCGCAGTCGTCGACCGTTCCTCCTGACCCAACCACCACGGAAGCTCCCTTGGCGGCTGCTCCCATCGAGGTGAAGATCATCGATCCGTTGATCGTCACCCGGCTGCCCGATGGGCAGATGGTCTCGAGCGACACCCCCATTCCCGTCCCACCGTCGAAGGAAACCAAATGAACCTCTTCGCCCCACCGGCACCAACCCTGCAAGGCCGCTCGGCGCTCGACGTCATCGTGGCCGAGGACGAACCATCCGATCGCCTCTTGCTCGCGATGGCGGCCACCGACGCCGACCTCGAGCTGTCGTTCACGTTCGCCGAGGACGGTGACGATCTGCTCGCCATCCTGCGCGAGCGCGTCGCCGCCGACCTGCTACCCGACGTGATCGTGCTCGACATCCGCATGCCACGGCGCAACGGCCTCGAGGCGATGGAGATCATCGCGGCCGACGAGACGTTGCGCTCGATCCCGGTCGTCATGTTCACCACGTCGCGGCGCCTCGCCGACATGGAGCGCGGTCTCAGTCTCGGCGTGACGCGCTACGAGGTCAAGCCGCGCTCGTATCCCGAGCTGGTCGCGTTCGCACGGACGATCGCCGAGGTCGTGCGTGCATGACCGTGGCTGCGGTACGCACGCCACGCGCTGAGGACTCGCGGATCCTGCTCGTCGAGGACGACGAGCTCTGCGTCGACCTGACCCGCTCGATACTCGTCGACCGCGGCTTTCCCGAGGAGCACACACACATCGCCTCAACGATGGCGGGGGCAACGGCGGCCCTTCATCGCGGCGGGGTCGATGTGGTGCTCGCCGACCTGACGCTGCCCGATGCCTACGGGCTCGACGTGATCCGTCGTTGCCGGGCCGTCGCACCGAACGTGCCGATCATCGTGCTCACCGGATGCACCGACATCGATCTCGCGCTCGAGGCGTTGACCATGGGCGCCGAGGACTACCTCATCAAGTCGGAGTTCGACGACGAGAAGCTCATGCGGGCCATTCGCTACTCGTTGGCCCGATCACAGGGCCAGCAGCAGCTGCGGTCCACGCTCGAGGCGCTCGAGGAATCGAACCGCCAACTCGCGGAGTCGAACCGACAGCTCGAGGAGTACGCGACCATCGCGTCGCACGACCTGCG
>JBKJKR010000121.1:0-5807 GCA_046597135.1 Acidimicrobiales bacterium
GCCGGGGTTCAGGTAGTCCGGACGGTGGCGATGCGCTCGCTCGAGGAATGCGTCCACGACCACGACCTCGTGTCCGCTGTCGACCAAGAGGTCGACGATCGTGGAGCCGATGAAGCCGGCGCCGCCGGTGACGAGGATGCGCATGAGCAGACCGCTTTCTCACCACTGCGTGGTGATGATGGAAACCAGAGCAATGGCGGAGGCCGCCTGAACGGCGAGTGCGCGGCGGGCGGAGCCGCGCGACGCAGCCAGCGCGGCGCCTGCGGGGAGCACCCAGATCGTGAACGGTAACCAGATGCGCTCGACCTCGCCGGACGACAGACCACTGAGCCCCGCGAGCGCGGCGGCCGCCAGCCCGCCGCCGACGATCATCCAGAGCCGTCGGTCGCGCAGCGAGACAAGACCCATGATCGACGCCGGACCGAGCGCGAGCGCGAACGCGCCGAGGTTGATGATGAGGAAGGCCCAGTACGGACGGTCGATGTCGAGCACGTGGTACTCGTGCTTCGTGGCCCGAAGCCCGGCGATCCACGAGTAGCCGAGCGGCAAGAGCGCGAGCAGCACCATCACCGCGCACCCTGCGGCGACGAGCACGGCTCGCCCGACGCGCTGCGCTGCGGTGCGGTGCGACCACAACACCGCGACGGGTATCGCCGCGAGCAGCACCATCCCGTAGGAACCGAGCAGCGCAAGGCCGCCGAACAAGCCGGCGAGCGCGGCGAGGGCGACGCTCCGGTCGGCGCGACGCTCGTGCACTGCGAGGATCACCAAGGCCACCGCCCACGCGCCGAGCGCCATGTAGAGCGCGTCGGCCGACGTGGCGATCCAGATCGCGGCGGGGGTGATCGCGAGGAAGGCGCTCGCCCGCCGGGCGACCTCTTCGCCGGCGGTCGCTCGCAGCGCGAGGAGCACGGCGATCGGCGCAGTGGTCGCCAGGCCGATCACCACCGCGGCCTCCCATGCGGCGCCACCGAGGCCGACCCGGTCGAGCCCGGCGAGCAGGAGCACCATGCCCGGTGGATGGGCCCGCACGTGGATCTCGTAGCGGGCGATGTCGTCGGTGAAGTTGCGTAGGAAGGCCGCCGGATCCGCGCGCACCGTGGGTACATCGGCGAGGTATTCGGTGTGCCCGCTCGGCCCACGGGTGAGCCCGCTCGTGCCCTCGGACAGTGCGAGCGCCAGCGTCCAGGCCAGTGCGCAGAGGGGCACGATGACGAGCAGCGAACGCCACGACACGCGCTCGGCGACACGGGGCAGCATGAACACGAGCACTGCGGCGACCGCACACGGCAGCAGCAACCCGACCCGCGGGCCCGGTCCGAACGACCCGAGCACAGGCGGGGTGGGCAATACGATGTGGCGCCCTTGCGCGTCGAGCACTGCGCCGAGCGCTGCTGCCACACCGACGACGATCATCCAGGCGGCGAACGCGAACGTCCCGCGGGTCTTCAACCGACCGAGTCGCTGCGAAGCCAGCTGAACCACCTCCGCCCGAGCTGTCGTACGTCTTCGATCTCGAACCCGGCCTCGTACGCGACCGAGTCGAGCTCGTCGACACCGAGGCGCGCCCAGGGGATGGTGGTGAAGCTGCCGGCCTCGGCCTCGAGACGAGCGGCGCCTTGCTGCGAAGAGCGCCCCGGGCTGAGCACCTCGACGAGCGCGAGTCCCCGCGGCGCGAGCACCGCCCGAACTCGGCGCAGCAGTGCCACAGGGTCGCCCCCGATGCCGATGCTGCCGTCGAGCAGCAAGACGGTCGGCCAACGTCCTTCGCCCGGTACGCGGCCGAACACCGAGCAGCTGAGCATCGGCGCACCGCGGCGCGCGGCGAGCTCCACTGCGAGCGGTGCGACGTCGATGCCCAATGCAGGCGTCCCTGATTCCGCAAGTGCGGCCACGAGCCGCCCCGGGCCGCAACCGACCTCGAGCACCGGCCCGACGAGGCCCCAGAGCACGGCGCGTTCGACATGGTCGGCCGGGCGTGCCCACTCGTGGAGTTCGAGCACGTCGAGGGTCGCGTGGTCATGGGCCATCACTGAGGAGCCGTCCCTTCGAAGACGCGGTGCCTGCGTCGGCGAACGACCGAGGTGGCGATCGCCGCCACCACGACGAGCCACACTGCGACGAGCGAGAGCGCGAGGTTTCGTCCGTAGTCGAGCGGCAGCGCGGTCGGGTTCGAATCGCGCCGGCCGTACCCGCGCACGAGCGGCCATGCGAACGCGACGAGCAGTGCGGTCGTGGCGAGCCCGAGACGCACGGGCACCACGGCCGGTCGTGGGAGCACGCGGCCCACCGCCCAGGCAACCGCGAAGACGCACGGTGCGAGCAGCGCATCGTGCACGACGGCCGAGCCGAGGAACCACTCGGTAAACCCGCGCGGCGGCGTCGCGGCCCGGTCGGTGAGAACACCGCGTGCGCCGTAGGCGATGAGCAGTACGCCGATCGCCGCACTGGTCCAGAAGACGATCCCATGGTGCGCTGTCTCGTCGACGGCGCCGTCGGTCACGGTGGATCGGTCGGTGGGCGAGTGGTTCTTCGAGAGGCTCATCGGACGACCAACCGCGACACCCACTTGGTCTGCATCACACCCGGTCGGTTCGGCCCGATGAGCCGCATCGGGTACCCGTGATCGAGGTTGAGCGGCTCGCCGTTCAGCGAGGTCGCCAGCAGCGTGTCGCGGTCGCGCGCCTGTGAGGCGTTCAGCACCGATCGGCTGTAGAGCCCACCCTGTTCCAGCGACAAGACCTCGACGGAGTCGAAGCTCGACACGTTCGCCCGCTCGAGCAGGTCGAGCACGCGCACCCCCTGCCAACGTGCGCTCGCGCTCCATCCCTCGACGCACGCGATCGGAAGCGTCGCGTCGCGCTGAGGAAGCGCCGCGATCGCCGCCAGGTCGAGCGACAACCGCTCGCGGCCGTCGACTTCGACCACGAGCCGCCACTGCGGATCCGTGGCAACCCGGTCGACCCCGGCCTCGCTCGCGGTGCGGTTCACCGGGAGACCTTGCGAGCCGATGTCGGGCCGTCGGGGCGCGAACAGCACGAGCCGTCGCAGGAACGGAACGGTCTGGCCGGCGGTCGTCAGGGTGAGCAGGAGGCTTGCCCCGCCCGCCCATCCGAGGAGGGTCCGCCGATCGACGCGCGGGGCCGCGGCCGCGACCCCGAGCCCGCTCGATGGCGTCGACCGCGACTGCGGTCCGGCACGGAGCGCGGCGCGTGCACCGGAGGCGCGCGCGCCGATGTGCATGACCAACGCGCCGATCGTGATCCACGCACCCCAGTAGTGGCCACGGGGAAAGAAGAACGGCCAGGGGTACCAGCGGGCGATGTTGGCCGTGCCGGTGAACAACAAGAAGAGCGAACCACCGACGAGGGGTAGAAGGCTCACCCGTTCGATCGCCGCCGCCACGTGGCGCGGTAGCGGTAGGAACAGGCGGGGGAACACGGACCAGAGCTTGGCGAGCAGCAGCGGGATCGACGCGATGCCGGAGATCACGTGAACGCCCTGGGTTACCCGATACAGCCCGGCCGGTCGCGCGCCCCACGCGAACCACGACGGCGGGTTCTGTAGCGTGTGCGACACCAGACCCGTCGCGAAGCACAGGGTGAAGCTGACCCCGAGAGCGATGCCGAGGATCGCCGCAGTGCGCGTGTCGTGGGTGTCCTGCGCGAGCGCGCGGTCGCGCTGTTCGCCGACCCCGTCGCGCATCTTCGTCATCGCTCGTCGGACCGAGCCGGATCGTGTCGTCGGCGAGCGTGTGGAGGTCATCGCCGGTCGGCCGATGCGGCGATGACCACCCGTGACACGACGGCGTGGGTGCGCGAGCCGGGCATCGAGGCCGCGACCTCGCGTGCGTCGTCCCACGAGTCGATGTCGGTCAGCGTCGGCAGCAGCACCGGTGAGTGGCCGAGGGCCCGCAGGCGTTCGAGTTGGTGCCGACCGGTCTGGTGCGTGCTCATGGCGATGCCGGCGAACATGCGCGGATCAGGGCGTGAGAGACCGAGGATCCACCAACCCCCATCGGCGGCCGGGCCGAGCGCGGAGCCCGACATCTCGACGGACCCGAACGCGGTCTCGAACAGGTCGGCGGCGACCTGCGGGGTGTCCATGCCGATCTGCACGCCGCCGAAGGGCAGCTGCGTCCACGCCGCGGCGAGCCGCTCGTTGAAGCTGCCTCCGATCTGTGCGACCACTCGGACCCCCGGCGGCAGCCACGCCCCGGGCTCGCCTGCGAGCGCGAGCACCACCGGGCGTCGGGTGGTCATGGCGGCGTCGAGCGTGTCGTGGAGAGCGGCCTGCGCGATCTCTGCGGCTTCGTCGGGCGTACACGGCGGACACAGCCGGGTCTTGACTTGTCCGGGTATGGGTGCCTTGGCCATGACGAGAATGCCAGGAAGGTTCATGCGGTCGAACGTAGGTGCACCGGGCGTGGTCGCGTCGGTTCGCTGCTTACGTTCCTAGAAACAATCCAGCGGGGCCCCTCGGCCGCGTCGGACTGCGACGTACCATCGTTCCTGTGGCCGACGCGTCGATCGAATCCGAGCGCCCGAGTGCGCCTCGTGTGCTCGTCATCGATGACGACGACACGTTGTCGGAGGTGGTCTCGCGCTACCTCGAACGGGACGGTTTCGAGGTCACGCGATCGTCCGATGGCAACGACGGGCTGCGGATCGCCCTCGAGACCTTGCCCGATCTGGTGGTGCTCGATCTGATGCTTCCGGGCATCGATGGCTTCGAGGTCTTCCAACGTCTGCGTGACGTCGCACCGATCCCCGTGGTGATGCTCACGGCTCGCGGCGAGGAGGACGATCGTGTCGCCGGACTCGAGCTCGGCGCCGATGACTACGTCGCGAAGCCGTTCTCGCCGCGTGAGCTCACCGCTCGAGTGCGGGCCGTGCTGCGTCGCGCCAACGGCGGCGTCTCGAACGGTGGCGACACCACGCTCCGCGCCGGGTCGCTCGTGGTCGACGTGCTCGCGCACGAGGCCCGACGCGGCGGCGAGCAGCTGGTGCTCACCGCGAAGGAGTTCGACCTCTTGTCGTGGATGATGCGCCACCCGAATCGTGCGTTCCGCCGCGAGGAGCTGCTCGAGACCGTGTGGGGCTACAAGTACGGCGACACCGCGACCGTCACCGTGCACATGCGCCGCCTGCGCGAGAAGGTCGAAGACGATCCGTCCGCACCTCGGCACCTGTGCACGGTCCGCGGCGTCGGCTACCGGTTCGAAGCATGAGCCGAACCGTGCGGCTGCCCTTGGCCGTGTTCGTGGCGGGCGCGATCGCCGCAGTGCTGCTGACGTCGGCCGTCGGCATCCCGGCGGGCGACGCCGTCGTGCTCCTCGGCTCGACTGCTGCGTGTTCGGTGGCGGTCGCCGTGACCGGGCGCTACGTGCTGTCACGGCGGCGCCAGACCACACTCCACACGCAGGTGCTGGTGGTCGCCGGTTCGTCGGTGGCCGCGGTTGCCGCCGGGACGCTCGTGGCTGCGAAGGCCATGTTCATCTCGGTCCACGATCTGAACGCGCTGTTCGCCGTGATGACCATCGCGGTGGCGGTGGCAGTGGCCGCCTCGTTCGACCTTGCCGGCCGGTTTGCCGCGGACGCCGAGGAGGTCACACGCCTCGCCCGCCAGCTCGTCGATCATCCACGCGGGCCCGGTACGCAGAAGGTGTTCCTCACCAAGGAGATGCGCGACCTCGCGCGGCGGCTCGAGTCGCTCTCGGCCGAGCTCGAAACGGCGCGCGAACGCGAGCGGACGCTCGAACGATCACGGCGCGAGCTCGTCTCGTGGGTGTCGCACGATCTGCGCAG
>JBKJKR010000047.1:0-2829 GCA_046597135.1 Acidimicrobiales bacterium
GCTTTTGGGCGACCCGCCCGTTCATCTCGTACGCGATTGACATCCTCATAATGGTACCTTAAGTTCGTCATGGTACCTAAGTCCCATAAAAGGCAGGCGACATGACCACTACAGCGCCGATCATCCGTACTCGAGGCGAAGGGGACCGCCAGTCCTTCCTCGGCGGCGGGCTCCACACCTGGAAGCTCCTGGCTGAAGAGACCGACGGCGTCTTCTTCTTGTTTGAAGACGTCATGAGTCAGGGCAAGCCCACCCCGCTCCACCGCCATCCCGAGGCCGACGAGACGACGTACGTCCTCGAGGGCGAGATCGTCGTCAACGTCGCGGGCGCCGAAACCCGGATCGAGACCGGCGGCATGTCGTTCGTGCCCCGCGGCATCGCGCACGCCTTCCTAGTCGTGTCCAAGACCGCGCGACTGCTCACCATGCAGACCCCAGGGATCGGCCAGGCGTTCTATCGGGGCGCCAGCGACCCGACCACGAACGACACCTCCGACGCCGTCGACATGACCCGCCTCCAAGCATCAGCCAAGGACAACCCACGCAGCATCGAGATTCTCGGCCCGCCCCCGTTCGAGGTCGTCAGCGCCCGCTGAGGTCGCGTCGAGTGCGGTGCTGTCCACCGCACGGAATGCCCGATCCCGAGCGCTCGCGTAGTCACCCAGATCGGCAGGTCGGCGCTGCCGGCGGACCTGTGGCCGGATGACTTGATTCCAACGGGATGCGTGCGGGAGGTGCCGCGCCGGCGCAGGCGAGCTACCCGAGCACGAGGAGCGATTCCTCCGGCGCTACGACGAACGCTGCGATCGCCTCGACGCTGCGCCGAAGGAGAGCCTCGATCTTCTTCGTGGCGACGTTGCCCACGCGCAGCCAGACCACCTTTGGTGGTGGACCGTGCAGGAAGGCCAACTGACGAAAATCGTTGTCCTTGGAGACCAACACGTAGCCGTGCTCGCCTGCGTGCCGCCAAATCGTAAGATCGTCCGCCTCGGCAAGTCCCAGCTCGCCGACATGCGCCGAGCCTGCGAACTCGGCCGCCAGCGCCAACACCAAATGACGCGAAACGTTCTGGTCGAACAGCAGCTTCACGCCGGCGTCGCGAGACGATGCTCACGGAGCGCCGCGAACTCAAGAGCCGCACGGACGTGCGCCGCGGTGAGCTCCGGAAAGTCCGCCACGATCTCGTCCTGGCTCATCCCCGACGCCAAGTACTCGAGAACGTCATACACCGTGATGCGCGTCCCGACGAAACACGGCTTCCCGCTCCGTACTCCCGCACGAACCTCGATCAACGAATCAGCTCCCACAGTCACAGGCTACGCCCCTGCCCGCCCACCGACCTCGAAATCGCGCCAGCAGAAGCGCCCGAGCTACGCCACGCGATCGGCCTTCCCACGACAGCGCCGGGACACGCAGAGTGCAGAACACCTCGCGCCGGCCTCCCGTGGCCCGGCCCTATCGAATCCTCTTTGTGTCAAGGGGTTGTTTTCGGCGGGTGTTGGGGCGCGTCGGGGTGGGCCGCTCGGAGGGCGGCAGTTAGCGTGGGTTCGGGTTCGGGAGTGACTTGTCCGAAGAGCCGGCGTATGTGAGGTGCGAGCCGGTCACGCTGGATCAGAGTCGTCCTCGCAATGTCCTCCCGGACCCACCGAGCTCAGCTCGACGTCGCGCTCGAGTAGCCCGTGGGGCTCAGCCGCGGACGTCGGTCATGAGGCGGTGGTAGACCGCGTCGCTGATACGTCGTTTGAGGCAGCGCATCGCTTCTTTGCGGCTCTTGCCCTCGGCTTGTTTGCGGAGGTAGTAGACGCGGCCGGGTGTTTGGTGTCCGACCTGGGTGACCGCGGCCATGTGGATCGCGTGGTTCAGTTGACGATCGCCGCGCGGGTTGAGCCGGTGACGTTGCTTCGGACCCGACGAGGCTTCGATCGGCGCGGTGCCGTTGTGGCGCGCGAAGTGCCCAGCGGTCGGGAAGCGGCGCACGTCGCCGACGCGGCCCAAGATGATCGCCGCGGTGACCGGGCCGATGCCGTGGATGTCGGTGAGCGAAGTGTTCGTCGCTTTGACCTCTGCCGCGGTGCGGCGGCGGTTGAGTTTGCGGGCGCCGTCGAGCGCGACGATCTCGGCCACGAGCTGGCGGGCCATGGCCACGCGCTCCGCGGTGACCGGACCAGCGATACTCACCGCAGCCAACAAATCATTGGCTTTCGCGACGGTGAGCCCTCGGCGGGTGCCGCCCTCGACGAGCAGGCACAGCAGGGCGTGAAGCCGGCAGATCGTGCGCGTGCGCTGCGCAGTGATGTGGTGATCGCGATCCGCGAGGAGTCGGGTGAGCACGGCGTGTTCATCGTTCGCGGTGACGACGTTGAGGGTGCTGTTGCGTAACGCGACGATCGCCGCGGCGCGTGCGTCGTTCGGGTCGGTCTTGTCGATGCGACCCGATTCCATCAGCCGCACACGCGACGACAACTTCGGTGGGACATCGACAACGTGCTCGCCGGCTGCGACGAGTTGCTGGGCCAGCATCGCGCCCATCCCGGACGCGCCCTCGATGGCCCAGGTCCGCGGCGTGAACGATTCGGCCCACGCGAGGAGCCGAGCTCGTTGATGCCGGTTGGCGTCGACACGGCACGTGTCGATCACCGTCTCGGAACGGTCGAGCGCGACCGCGGTGTGGGACCCCTTGTGCGGGTCGATGCCGATGATGAACATGGTGAGCTCCAAGCGTTCGAAGGACGTGCTTCGCCACGGTGGGCACACCTGATATGTGGTCGATGCCGTTCCTCTTACGAGCCACACCGTGACAGGATCTGGCCGAGTGGTCGGTTCGCTCGG
>JBKJKR010000494.1:0-4348 GCA_046597135.1 Acidimicrobiales bacterium
GTGCGCACGCTTGGCCTCGCGGCCGACCACCGCGATCACCTCGGCGCCCTGGGCCGCCGCGAGTTGCACCATCGCAGAGCCGAGCCCGCCGGCCGCACCGAGCACCACGACGGTCTCGCCCGCACGAACCTGACCGCGGCGGATCGCCACGTGGTAGCCGGTGTGGGCCGGGATCACGAAGCCCGCGGCGTCGGCGTCGGACATCCCGTCGGGCACTTCGAACACCGGCCCGATGCCGACCGAGATCGGCGCGAGCCCGCCCCACGGCTGCATCGTCACCGCGACGACCCGCCGACCCACAAGGTGGCGGCGTTCGGCCGGCGCATCGATGACCTCGCCTACCGCCTCCTGGCCGGAGATGTACGGCCGGGCGACCCGCACGGGATACGTGCCTCGCGCCATGGTGACGTCGGGGAGCCCGAGCGCGGCGACGCCGACGCGCAGCATCACCCAGTCCTCGTAGACGGGGCGCGCCGCGACCGCCTCGCGACGTCGTTCGAACAGCTCCCGCTCACGCGGGTCGTCGACGCCGAGCACACCCGGATCGACGACCCATCCGGCGAGGTCCATCTTCGCGCCGGCGAGCTGGTCGGTTGTCGGCTCCGCGACCTCCTCGAGCCGGAACACGTCCGTCGGTTCGCCGTCGCCTCGCACGACCCACGCCTGCATGCGCACCCCCGCCGTCCTGGTCGCCATCCGTTTGCGCGGCCGACGGTAGTCGCGAGGGTCACGAGCGGCATCGAGGGCCTGGCACGGCCGCAGTAGGGTTCCCGACGTGTCGCGCCCAGCCCCCGAACGCGACGGCGCCGCCTCGCCACCGGTCTCGCGGCGCCGCGAGGTCGCCTACCTCTTCGCCAAGCTCGGGGTCATCGGGTTCGGTGGACCGGCCGCGCACATCGCACTCATGCGCGACGAGGTCGTGCGCCGCCGCGGGTGGGTGGACGACCGAGAGTTCCTCGAGTTGGTCGGCGTGACCAACCTCATCCCGGGACCCAACTCCACCGAGCTCGCGATCCACCTGGGACATCGACGCGCCGGTCGGTGGGGGCTGGTCCTCGCCGGGCTGTGCTTCATCACCCCCGCCGTGCTGATCGTGGGCGTGCTCGCGTGGCTCTATGCGAACAACGGCTCTCGCCCGCTGATCATCGACCTGCGCTATGGCGTCCTGCCCGTGATCATCGCCATCGTTGCGCACGCGGTGTACTCGCTCGGACGAAGCGTGTGCACCACCGCGGTGCCCGTGGTGCTCGCCGGGGCTGCGTTCGCCGGCTTCCTGGCCGGCCTGCCCGAGCTACCGGTGTTGCTCGGCGCCGGTCTGCTGTGTCTCGCGTGGCGACGGCGCGGCTCGCTGCACCCGCGCAATGCGTTGGGCATGGCGCTATGGCCGTTCGCGGTGAGTGGCACGGTGCCACGTGACGGCGTGCCGCGCGACCCGGTGTCGTTGCACCGGCTGTTCCTCGTCTTCCTCGAGATCGGCAGCGTGCTGTACGGCTCGGGCTATGTGCTGCTCGCGTTCCTGCAGAGCAACCTGGTCGACGATCGCGGGTGGCTCACCGAGCAACAGCTCCTCGACGCCGTCGCGGTCGGCCAGGTGACGCCGGGGCCGGTGTTCTCGACCGCGACGTTCGTCGGCTGGCAGATCCACGGGTTCTCCGGGGCCGTGGCGGCAACGGTCGGCATCTTTTTCCCGTCGTTCGTGTTGGTCGCGATGCTCGGATGGCTGGTCGGATGGATTCGACGTCATGCGTGGGCGCGGGCGTTCCTCGAAGGCGTGACCGCCGCGTCATTGGGTCTCATGGCCGGCGTGCTCGTGCAGCTCGCAGACGCGGCCATCAGCGACGTGGTGACCGCATCTGTCGCGATGGTCGCGCTGTGCATGCTCGTACGCACGAAGATCAACTCGGCATGGCTCGTCGGGGCCGGTCTGTTGATCGGTGCCGCCCACGCCTTGGCGGTCTAGCGCCGCGTCGGGCCGGTCACAGCGGCTGCCATCGGGGTGTTCGACCCGTGCGGAAGGCGTCGAATGCTTCGGCGAGCTCACCGGTGGCGGTACACATCACCTGGGTGCGGTTCTCGAGGTCGAGCGCGTGGCGCAAGCTGGGTGAGTCGACGGTCTGCCACATGGTCTCCTTGGTCATCCAGACCGCAAGAGGCCCGTTGGCGGCGATCTCGCGCGCCGTGACCATGGCGCGCTCGAGGACCTCGCCGTCGGGCACCACGTCGAGCACGAGACCCATCTCCCTGGCCTCGATCGCGTCGAAGACGCGCCCGGTGAGCAGCAGCTCCGCGGAGCGCGATGCCCCCACGAGTCGAGGGAGGTGATAGCTCGTGCCCATGTCGCACGCCGACACACCGCGCTTGATGAACACCGCACCGAACGACGCCGACCTCGACGCAAACCGGATGTCGCACGCGAGTGCGAGCGCGAACCCTCCGCCGTGTGCCGCGCCGTTCACCGCGGCGATGACCGGCTGACGAAGGCGATGGATCTTCTCGAACAATGAGGCCATGAGCTCTTGGGCGGCGAAGGTGCGCGCCACGCTGTTCTGCGCCACGGCGAACAGTGCGCCGATCGGCGTTGATCCGGTGTCTCCCGGATCGTCACCGCCCGCTTTCATGTCGGCGCCTGCGCAGAAACCGACGCCCTCGCCGGTGATCACGACGACGCGCGCTGCCGGGTCGCCGTTGATGCGATCGAGCACTGTGTGCATCTCGGCGAGGGAGGGCGCATCGAGTGCGTTGCGGCGCGCAGGTCGATCGATCACGAGCGTGACGATCCCGTCGTCGGTGTTCTCGATGCGGATCTCGGACATGGCAACCCCCTGTGGCCGGCGCGCGGCGAACCTACCCGGCAGCGTTTCCCGGCGCGTGCGGCGGTCGCGTCGTAGTGTCCACGCCGTGCCGAGCAAGGTGATGATCTTCGACCTGCGCCATCCGCGCGAGTTCGCCACAACAGGGCGCGATCTCTATCGCGCCGCGCTCGACATGTGTCGCTGGGCCGACGAACGCGATTTCGCCCGCATCGGACTCGGCGAGCATCACCAATCGCCCGACGGGTACATCCCCGCGCCGCTCCTCGTGGCCGGCGCGATCGGCGCGTGCACGCGATCGGTCCGGGTGCGGATCTCGATCCTGCTCGCGCCGCTCTACGACCCTATCCGGCTCGCCGAGGAGATCGCAGTGGCCGATCTCTGTCTCGGCGGTCGTCTCGATGTCGGGCTCGGCGTGGGCTACGTCGAGGATGACTTCGCCATGTTCGGGGTCGACTACCACCGGCGCGGGAAGGCACTCGACGAGCTCGTGCCGATCCTGCGCCAGGCGTTCACGGGTGAACCGTTCGAGTACCGCGGTTCCATGGTGCGAGTGACGCCGCGCCCGGTGCAGGACCCGATGCCCTTGTACATCGGCGGCGCTTCGCGTCGCGGGATCGAGCGGGCGGTCCAGCTGGGTGACGGGTACTTCCCTCCGGGCATGCCGGCCGGTTGGGAGCGCTATCGCCGCCGCGTGATCGAGCTCGGACGCGCTGACCCTGGTGAGTACCCGGCGCGCGGACCGATCTTCCTGTGGGTGACGACCCAGCCGAAGGACGAGGTGTGGGAGCGACTCGCGCCGCACATCCGTCACCAGATCGACTCGTACGCCGCGTGGACCACGGGTGCCTACGGGCGCCCGAGCGGGCCGTTCGTGCCGTCGCGCGACATCGAGAGCCTGCGCCAAGGTGGCGCGTACGACGTGGTCACCCCCGACGAGGCGGTCGCGCTCGCGGAGCGACTCGGGCCGCACGGCGAGCTCACGTTCAACCCGCTCCTGGCCGGCATCGATCCGGTCGAGGCGTGGAGGATGCTCGAGCTCGTCGATCGTGAAGTGCTACCGGCGTTGTCGCACTGAGCGCGTCGCGTCCGGCGCTTGCGGGACGGGGAGATGATGGGGGAATCGATGATCGACGAGCGGGGCGCCGACGGGGTGCGAGCGAACGGTGCGCTGCTGGCCGGCGTACGTGTCGTGGACCTCACCGATGCCTACGGCGCGGCGGCGTCGCGGGTGCTCGCCGACCTCGGGGCCACCGTGGTGCGGGTCGAGCTGCCGGGCGGTGGTGCCGGCCGGGCGCGTCGGCCGCACAACGCGAACGGCACGAGTCTGCATCACGCGTATCGCAACGCGGGCAAGGGAATCGTCGAGCGCGACCCGGCCCGCGCCGCCGATCGCGAGGCGGTCGACTCGCTGCTGCGCGATGCCGACATCGTCGTCGTGTCCGACGGATGGGGGAGTGGCCTCGCCGACTGGTCGGCCGGCGCGCTGTCGGCGAGACACGAACGGTTGATCGTTGTATCGATCACGCCGTTCGGAC
>JBKJKR010000511.1:0-2719 GCA_046597135.1 Acidimicrobiales bacterium
CGCCACGGAGATGATCCGTCGCCTCGTCGCCGGCCAGGAGACCGTCGCTCGTACCGCCCGCTCGATCTTCCCCACGGTCGAGAAGGCGCACGACGAACCCACCGCCGACCTGCTCACCCAACGCCTCCAGGTCCACGAGAAGACCGCCTGGATGCTCCGCAGCCTCCTCGCCTGACACCGCAGCGCGCCCGAGATCGTCCCGTCCACACGAAGGGCCGTCGCGGGCCGGCTCTCTTCACTGTTCAGAAAGCAGAACGTCGCCATGGCCCGTTACGTCACCTCGATTCGCACGCCGTGGTCGCCCGCGGAATCGTTCGCCTACATGGCGGATCTTCGCAACTTCGCGCGCTGGGACCCGGGTGTCCGCGAGGTGACCCAGACCATCGGCGACGGCGGCGGCGCCGCGTCCGTGTTCGACGTGACCGTCGCCGGCGTACCGAAGGACATCACGTTGACCTATCGCACCGTCGAGTACGACGCGCCGCATCGTCTGCTCGTGCTGGCGAAGAGCCGTGTCCTCACCTCCGAGGACCGCGTTGCGGTCACGGCCGACGGTGACGGCAGCATCGTGGAGTACGACGCACAGCTCCGCTTCAACGGTGTCCTCGCCGTCGCCGACCTCGCGTTGCGTCCGTTCTTCGGCCGCATCGCCGACCGCGCCGCCGTGGGACTCTGTGTCGCGCTCGAGGGCACCAAGGTCTGATCTGCTCGACACACCAGACGCAATGCGCTCTGCGTTCGAACCAACCCGCCCACAGGAAGATCACACATGACCGAAGCAGCGACATCGCAACGGACATCAGGCGGCGCCGGGCCGATCGCGTCAGGTGTCACGCTGGAGCGCCTGGCGAACCTCCGCCGGTGGAACCTTGGCCTGACGGTCCTTCACGCGGCACAAGCGGTGCTGATCCTGGTGATGGCGAGCGACTTCGCCATCACGATCACCTCCACCTACCCCCAGGGCCCGCCCGGCACGCGACTGACCACGCCCGAGGGGTTGTTCGACGTCGCGATCGGCCCGGCCATAGCGGTGTTCCTGCTGTTGGCCGCGTTCGATCACTTCGCCACCGCCACCTTCGCCCGCCGCAAGTACGAGAACGACCTCGGCCGGGGCATCAACCGGTTCCGATGGGTGGAGTACTCGCTCAGCGCCACACTCATGGTGCTGTTGATCGCGTCGTACAGTGGCATCACCGACATCACCGCCGTGGTGGCCATCGCCGGCGCGAACATCGCCATGATCCTGTTCGGTTGGCTGCAGGAGCGCATGAACCCGCCCGGTCGGACATCGACCACGATGCTGCCGTTCTGGTTCGGCACGCTCGCCGGTGTCGCTCCATGGGTGGCGATCTGGATCAACATCGTCGGCGCCGACACGGTGCCCGGTTTCGTCTACGGCATCGTGGTCGCCGAACTCGTCTTCTTCTTCAGCTTCGGGCTCAACCAGTGGCTGCAGTACCGAGGCATCGGCCGCTGGCGCGCCTACGCGTTCGGTGAGAAGACCTACCTCGTGCTCAGCCTCGGCGCGAAGTCCGTCCTCGCCTGGCAGATCTACGGCGGGTCACTCGCCACCTGAGTCACGCGTCGAACGGTCGACCTCGGGGCGTTGGACCGCGGCGTTCGGCGAGCGGAGCTCATCGGTCCACTCGCAGGGTTTTGAAAATCGACTGAGGGTGCTCGCGTTCGGCGGCGGGATGTAAAGACTGGCGGTCATGCGTGGGACACCTGATCCTCAGTTGGCGATGTTGACGACGTTGAGCCCGGATTCGTTGATCCCGAAGGATCATCCGATCCGGCGGATCAGGGTGGTGGTCGACGCGGTTCTCGCGGATCTCGATGAGACCTTCGATGAGATGTACGCGGGGTCGGGCCGCTCGAGCGTGCCGCCGGAGGCGCTGTTGAAGGCCACGGTGTTGATGGCGATGTCCTCGATGCGCTCGGAGCGCGCGTTCTGCGAACGGCTCAACTACGACTTGTTGTTCAAGTGGCTCTTGGACATGCGCATCGACCAACCGGCGTTCGAGGCGTCGACGTTCTCCAAGAACCGGCGGCGCCTCCTCGACCATGACGTGGCGGACGAGTTCTTCGCCGCGGTGATGCGCCAGGCGAAGCTGCGCCGCTACTTGTCGAGCGAGCATTTCTCGGTCGATGGGACGTTGTTAGAGGCGTGGGCATCGCACAAGAGCTTCCAACCCAAAGACCGGACGCCGAAGGATGGTCCGCCGGCGGCGGAGCCGCCGGCTGGGCGCAACGCCGAGTCGGTCGTCGACTGATGCGTGTCGTTCGAACGTTTCTGGCCGTGCCAACCCACCTCGACATTGCGACCAGCCGGCGGCTCCGCCGCCGGCGGACCGTCCTTCGGTGTGCGGTCTTTGGGTTGGAAGCTCTTGTGCACCGCAGCGAAGAACTCGTCGGCCACGTCGTGGTCCAACAGGCGGCGGCGGTTCTTCGAGAACGTCGACGCTCGAACCCCGGCTGGTCGATCCGCATGACCAAGAAGTACTTGAACAACAGGTCGTAGTTGAGCCGCTCACAGAACGCGCGCTCGGAGCGCATCGAGTACATCGCCATCAACACCGTGGCCTTCAACAGCACCTCCGGCGGGACACTCGAGCGGCCCGACCCCGCGTACATCTCATCGAACGTCTCGTCGAGCTCCGCGAGGACCGCGTCGACCACCACCCGAATCCGCCGAATCGGATGATCAGCCGGGATCAAC
>JBKJKR010000521.1:0-2669 GCA_046597135.1 Acidimicrobiales bacterium
GCGGTACACGGGGCCGGCGGGTATGCCGGCCGCGTTGAGCCGCTCGATCCAGACGCTGACCGGTTGCGTGGTGAGCCGGGCCTCGCACGCCGCGTCGAACGCGTTCCGGTTGGCGCGACGCGCCTCGGCGGTCGAGTAGCGGTCGTCGTCGAGCAGTTCGCGCGCGCCGATCACCTCGAGGAACGCGGCGAGCGATTTCAGCGCGGCGATGTTGAGCAGGCCGTCGGCCGCCCGGTAGGTGCCCATGGGGAAGAACGTCGGGTGCGCGTTGCCCTCCTGCGGGGGCACCACGCCGTCGGTGAGCCACCGGCATGCCTGGAAGTCCATGAAGTTGATGGCGGATTCGAGCAGCGAGGTGTGCAGCCATTGACCTTCGGCGGTGCGCTCGCGCCACACCAGCGCGGCCAGCACCCCTTGGGCCAGCATCGTGCCGGCCGCGGTGTCACTGATGGCGATGCCGACGCGCCAAGGCCCGGAGCCGGGCGGGCCGGTGACCGACATGATGCCGCTCATGCCCTGCGCGATCTGATCGACGCTCGGACGATCGGCGTACGGTCCGTCCTGGCCGAAGCCCGACAAGCTGGCATAGATCAGCCCGGGATTGCGCGACCGCAGGACCTGGGGGCCGATGCCCAAGCGGTGCTTCACCGCCGGCCGCATGTTCTCGACGAAGACGTCGGCGGTGTCGGTGAGCCGGAGGAACGCCGAGAGCCCGTCGGGGTGCTTCAGGTCGATCGTCATCGACCGTTTGTTGCGGTGCAGGTTGAAGCCGTCGCTGCCGGCGAGGTTGCCCCGGCCGGGCATCGCGACCTGGATGACCTGTGCGCCGAGGTCCGCGAGCTGACGCACACAGGTCGGGCCGCTGCGAGCCGTGGTGAGATCGACGACCCGCAGGTGTGACAGCGGCCCGCCGGTTGGTGATTCGATGTCCGGCACGGCCGCCATCTTGCTACGGTCCCGGTTCGATGGACACCGGCACTCCCCGCATGCTCGCAACAGTCGACGATGGCATCGGCTGGATCATCTACAACCACCCCGAGAAGCACAACGCCATGACGGCCGACATGCTCGCTGCGGTGAGCCGCGTGTCGGCGGCCTACGAGGCCGACCCCGCTGTGCGCGTGGTGGTGTTGCGGGGGGCGGGCGACAAGGCGTTCATATCGGGCGCCGACATCAGGCAACTCGATTCCGGCGAGATATCAGGCCCGGGCAACACGCCCGACGACGCCACCATGGCCGCCAACTCCGGCACGTCGGGACTCGCCGCGATCACGAAGCCGGTGATCGCGATGATCAACGGCTGGTGCCTCGGTGGTGGGGTGATGGTGGCGCTCACCGCCGACATTCGCATCGCCTCCGACAACGCCCAGTTCGGCATCCCAGCCGCCAAGCTCGGCGTGGGGTACCCGTACCACGCGATCGAGCAACTCGTCGCGTTGTGCGGGCCGGGCCAAGCATCCGAGATCTTGTTCAGCGGGCGCCGTTTCGACGCGGCCGAAGCGGCGCGCATCGGCTTGGTCAACCGCGTCGTCGCGAGCGTCCACCTCGAGTCCACGGTGCGCGAGCTCGCGGCTGACATCGCGGCGAACGCGCCGTTGTCGCACGTGTCGTCGAAGCGGTCCATCAAGGCCGCGGCGCGCGGTGGTGAACCGGCGAACCGTGCGGCCATCAACGATGCCATCGCCGCGGCGTGGGCCAGCGACGACTGCAACGAGGGCAAGCGCGCGTTCCTCGAGCGCCGCCCGCCGCGATTCGTCGGGCTGTGAGCAGCCCCGCCGGCCATCCGGCCGAAGCGTGAGCCGCCATGTCTCGTTGCGACCGTGGCAGCGCGATGCGCTCGACGCGTTCGGTCGCCGACGTTCCGACAGCTTCCTCGCGGTGGCGTGTCCGGGGGCCGGCAAGACCACGTTCGCGCTCGCGGCGTGTCGCCAGTTCCTCGGTGGCGAACCGCGGCCCGTCGTGGTCGTGGTGCCCACGCAACACCTCAAGCACCAGTGGACCGAAGCCGCGGCGCGCTTCGGCATCCACCTCGACCCCGAGTGGACCGAGCGTTCGGGCCTCGCCGCCGACATGCACGGGATCGTGACGACGTACGCGCAGGTTGCGATGTCGGCCGACGCGCTCGCGGCGATCGTGCGCAACGGCGTCGTCGTTCTCGACGAGATCCACCACGCAGCCGACGAGCGTTCGTGGGGTGACGGCGTCAAGCTGGCATTCGCGCCTGCGGCGTGCCGGCTCTTGCTGTCGGGCACGCCGTTCCGCAGCGACGACAGTCCGATCCCGTTCGTCGGTTACTCGTTCGGTGACTACGGCGACGCGATGGCCGACTACGAGTACGGCTACGGCGAGGCGTTGGCGGACGGTGGCGTCGTGCGGCCGGTGTTCTTCCCGCGCTTCGATGGACACATGGAATGGCGCGGTGCCGACGGTGAGGAGCACAGCGCGACGTTCAACGACGAGGTCACCCGCGACAAGTGGGGCGGCCGCCTGCGCACCGCGCTCAGCATCGACGGCGAATGGCTCCCCACGGTGGTGATGCGCGCGCACGAACGACTCACCGAGATCCGCAAGACGCACCCCGAGGCGGGCGGGCTCATCATCGCAACCGATCAAGAGCATGCCCGCGGCATCGTGAAGCTGCTCAAGCGGTTCCATCGCGTCGATGCGCG
>JBKJKR010000557.1:0-7019 GCA_046597135.1 Acidimicrobiales bacterium
CCGCTACCACTACTACGAGGGCGTCATCTTCCACCGCATCATCAAGGGCTTCATGTGTCAGGGCGGCGACCCTACGGGCACCGGCCGCGGCGGCCCCGGCTACAAGTTCGCCGACGAACTGCCCAAGCCCGGCCGCTACGAGATCGGCTCGGTGGCCATGGCCAACGCTGGTCCGAACACCAACGGCTCGCAGTTCTTCCTGGTCAGCGGCCGTAGCGGTGTGGGGCTGCCCCCGCAGTACTCGCTGTTCGGCAAGATCGTGAAGGGTCTCGACGTGCTCGAGACCATGCAGAGCGTGGCCACCAAGCCCGGCGACCGCCCGGTCGAAGACGTGGTGATCCAGTCGGTCACCATCACCGAATCCGAGGCCTGAGCGCCCGTTTCCCGGGGCCACAGGACGCAGTCCGGTCGGCGACGACCGGCTGCGTTCAGCGGCCCACGAACGCTGCTTTGCCCGGACCGTGTTCGTGGAACGAGGCCACCCCGATGCGGGCGTCCTCGGTGGCGAACACCTCGACGAACAGCTGCTGTTCGAGCTCGAGCCCGTCGGCGAGGGAGCCGTCGAGGCCACCCATGATGGCCCGCTTGGCCAGACCCTGGGCCACCACAGCCCCGCGTGCGTACTCTGCGGCCAGGGCGAACGCCCGCTCGTGCAGCTCGGCGGTGGGCACGATCTCGTCGACGAGGCCCATGGCCAACGCCTCGGCGGCCTTCACCGGCGCACCCGACAGGACGATCCGCTTGGCGCGCGCCGGGCCGACGAGCCGGGCCAGGCGCTGGGTGCCGCCACCGCCGGGGATGATGCCCAGCTGGATCTCGGGTTGGCCGAACGTGGCGTTGTCCGCGGCGATGCGCAGATCGCACGCCAAGGCCACCTCGCAGCCGCCGCCGAGCGCGAAGCCGGCCACCGCCGCGATGACCATGCGCGGGATGCCCTCGAGTGCGTTGAGTGCGTCGAAGAACTTGCGGCCGATGACCGCTGCCTCGTCGGGGCCGCGGAACTCGCTGATGTCGGCGCCCGCGGCGAAGATGCGCTCGCCGCCGGTGACCACGACGGCGCCGGGCGGATCCGCGGTGAGGGCCAGCGCCACGTCGCGCAACTCGTCGAGCAGCGCGGCGCACAATGCGTTGACCTTGGGGCGGTTGAGGCGGATGACCGCGACACCATCGTCGCGACGCTCGAGCTCTACGAACATGGGTTGCCTCCGGAGATCGGCGCGCCGTCGGCGGCGCATCCACGAACGCCGCACCCTACCGAGCCCGATGGCCGCGTGAGTCCTCGTCAGCCGGTGAGAAAGCTCCGGTAGACGGTGATGAGCGCTTCCTTCTGTGGATCGGTGAGGCGGGGGTCGTGGCGGATGACCGTCTCGGTGTCGATGCCGGTGTCGGGCGCCGGCTCCGCGTTGTCGTCGATGCCCGCGGCTTGGGCGAGCAGCGCCTCGGCCGAGAGGTTGAGCGCTTTGGCCAGCGACTTGATGACCCGGACCGACGGCGCGTGCATGCCGCGCTCGAGCTGGCTCAGGTACGGGTTCGAGATGTTGGTGAGGTCGCTCAGCTCGCGAAGCGTGAGCCGGGCCAGGCGGCGCTGGCTGCGGAGGTAATCGCCGAACGGGCCGAGCGAACCGGCCGAACCGCTGGTGGAGGTGCTGGCGGAGCCGTTGGTGCTGGTGCTGGTGCTGGTGGCCACGCCACGCTCACTTGTTGTAGGTGAAGAACCCGCGACCGCTCTTGCGGCCGAGCAGGCCGGCGGACACCATGCGCTTGAGCATGGGCGGCGGAGCGTAGAGCGGCTCGTTGAACTCGCCGTAGAGCACTTCGGCCACGGCCTTGATGGTGTCGAGCCCGATGAGGTCGGACAGCTCGAGCGGGCCCATGGGGTGCCCACAGCCGTACTTCATGCCGTTGTCGATGTCCTCGGGGGTGGCGAAGCCCGACTCGAGCATGCGCATGGCGCTCAGCAGGAACGGCACGAGCAACATGTTCACCACGAAGCCGGCGCGATCGCTGCAGTGCACGACGTGCTTGCCGAGCACGTCACGACAGAACGGGTCGAGGGTGTCGACGGTGTCGGTCGAGGTGGTGAGGCCGTTGATGATCTCGACGAGGGGCTGCACCGGGGCCGGGTTGAAGAAGTGCAGGCCGGCCACGCGGTCAGGGCGCGACGTGGCCTTGGCCAGCGTGACGATGGGGATGGACGAGGTGTTCGACACGAGGAGCGCGTCGGGCGGGCACACCTTGTCGAGACGCTGGAAGACCTCGAGCTTTTCTTCCTCGTGCTCGATGACGGACTCGATGGCCAGGTCGACCTCGCTGAGCGAGTCGATGGAGGTGGTGAACTGCAGGTTGGCGAAGGCCGCGGCCCGCTGGTCCTCCGAGAGGAGGCCCTTCTTGTAGGCGCGCTCGAGCGACTTCTGGATCTTGTCGCTGGCCCGTGCGATGGACGACTCGTCGACATCGACGACGATGGTCTGCAGGCCGGCGCGAGCACACACCTCGGCGATGCCCGAACCCATGGTGCCACCACCGATGACTCCGACACGCGAAATCTTCATTGCCGAACGACCTTTCCCGCAGAGGCAGGGACCATAGGAGACGGATGGAGAACCGTCCGAGTCGCGATCGTAGCGGCCGTGCTTGATAATTCAAGCGGAGCCTTGGCGGGCCGGTGGGGGAACCGGCCCGCCAAGGCTCCTGTCACCGGCCCGGGGCGTTGCGCTGGGGAAGCGGTCGCCGCACAGGAACGGTGGTGCCGTTGCCGGCCGGGGGAACTGCAGATCAGGCCTTGGACTTGGCGGCCTTGGCCGGAGCGGCCGCGACGGGTTGGGTGGCCGAAAGGAGCTGTTCGGCGAACTCACGCTGGGTAGCGAGCAGGCGCTCGGCGAAGACGAAGCCGAGCTCGAGGCCGTCGGCCGGGTTCGGGAGCTTGTCCATGCCCGGGAGGGTGGGGAGCTTGGGCATCGCGTTGGTCATCGTGGAGCTCCAGGTGCGAACGCCGTCGAGGATGGCGGCCTGGGTCGTCTTGATGGCCGCCAGGACCTGGTCTTGGGCGGCGATGCTGATGCCTTTGATATCGGTAGCCACGGGGGGTGCCTTTCAGTGGGCTGCCTGCTAACTATATCAAGCAGTCGGCGGTCCTGCAAGGGAAATCTTGCAAACCGCTAACTGGCGTGATCGGCGGCGTGTCGCGGCCGCATCACCGGTCTCCGGTCGCGAAGAACTGCTCGATGCGAGGGCCGACGACGTCGAGGGCCGCCGCGTCGAAGAGCGGGTGGCCGAGGCCTGGGAGCACCGTCACCTCGGCCTGGGTGATGGCCCACGCGAGGAGGTGGGCGTTGAGCGGCGGGACGAGCAGATCGTCGGAGCCGGCGAGCACCAGCGTCGGCGCGGTGATGTGGCGCAGCCACGGGAGGCTCGACCACGTGGCGATGGCGCCGACCTGGCCGAGGAGGCCCGTGACGGTGGTCGATGCCAGGTGGCCGATCGCGAAGGGATGGCCCGGCACCCCGCCGAGCCCCACCGAGGTGGACGCGAGCACCAGCCGGTCGAGCCGGTCGCTCTCGCGCCAGGCGAAGTGCTGCGCCACGGCGCCGCCCCAGGAGTAGCCGATCACGTGGGCGCGGGCGACGTCGATGTGGTCGAGCAACCGCGCAGCGAGCGTGGCCACCCGGCCGATGCGCACCGGCCGGCAGCCGTTCGGGCTCTCGCCCACGCCGGGCACGTCGAACGCGACGAAACGGTGCGCGGCCGGGGAGAGGTGGTCGACGAGCGAGCCCCAGGTCTCGAGCGGGCTCGAGAGCCCGCTGCACAACAACACGGTGGGCCCGTCGCCCACGACGCTGACGCGCATCGTGGTCGATCCGAGCTTCACCGTGGTGGCGGCGCGTCGCAGACGATCGACACCGTCAGGCATCAGCGGGCGCGGCCTCGCACATAGCTGCCGGGGGCGTCGCCGAGCGGCGGGTGATCGGCGTTGCCGTGCGCCCGCGGGGCCGGGATCAGGTCACCGGCATGGTTCGGGATCCACCGCACCCAGTTCTTCCACCACGTCTCGTCGTGGAGCTGCGCCCCGGCGAGCCACTGCTGGGGGTCGAGGGGCAGGGCGTCGTTGGTCCAGTGCTTCGCCTTGGGGCTCGGCGGGTTCACGATGCCCGCGATGTGACCCGACGTGGACAGCACGAACGTGCTCTCGCCCCCGAGGACCTGGGTGGTCCTGTAGGCGGAGATCCACGGCACGATGTGGTCGTCGATGGCCGACAGCACATAGGTGGGTTGCTTCACCGCTTTGGGGTCGAGCCGCACGCCGGCGGCCACGAACGTGCCTTGGGAGAACTCGTTGTCGACGTAGCACGCGCGCAGGTAGCGGCTGTGCATCTTCGCAGTCATGCGGGTGCTGTCGGCGTTCCACGCGAGCAGGTCGAACGCCGGCGGCGACTTGCCGAGCAACCAGTTGTTGACCACGTACTGGAAGATGAGGTCGTTGGCCCGCAACGCGTCGAAGGTCTTGGCCATGTCGGTGGCCTCGAGGTAGCCCTTCTTTGCCATGCGCTTCTCGAGTCGTGCGATGGACTCCTCGTCGGCGAAGGCGCCCAGTGACCCGGGGTGGGTGTAGTCGGTGTGGGTGTTGATGAGCGTGGCAGTGTGCACCGGTTCGTCGCCGATGGCCGCGCCGTAGGCCATGGCCATGGCGGTGAGCTGACCGCCGAGGCACACCGAGACCGTGTTGACCTTGGGGGCGCCGGTGATGTCGCGCACCACGCGCAGCGCATCGATCGGCCCGCCGAGCAGGTAGTCGTCGAAACCGACGTCGCGCATCGAGGAGTCGGGGTTGCGGTAGCTGATCGCGAAGCAACGGTGTCCGTGCTGCACGGCCCACTCGATCAGGCTCTTCCCGGGCGCCAGATCCATGACGTAGTACTTGTTGATCCACGGCGGGCAGAACAGCAACGGGATCTCGAAGACCTCAGCGGTCTGCGGTGTGTACTCGAGCAGCTCGATGAGGCCGTTGCGGTAGACCACCTTGCCCTGCGTCATGGCCATGTTCTTGCCGACCGCGAATCCGCTGGCGTCGACCTGCGCAGGCCACCCGCCGTTGGTGCGCAGATCGTGGAGCATGTTGCGGGTGCCGCGCACGAGGCTCTTGCCGCCGGTCTCGAACGCGGTGCGCACCGCGACCGGGTTCCCCGCGAGCGTGTTGGTGGGCGAGATGGCGTCGAGCAGGAACTGCGCGGCGAAGCGGGCCTTGCGGTCGTCGGCCGGCTCGAGGCGTGCCGCGTCGATGAGCTGCATCGTGAGCTGGTCGCCGAGGAGGTAGAGCTGCAGCGCGAGGAAGTACGCAGGGTTCTGTTGCCACGTGGGGTCGGCGAAGCGATGGTCCTTGGGCTTGGGGTTCGTCGGGCCAGGGGTGTCCTTGCCGAACGTGCGCCCCACGGTGGCCGCGGACGCACTGGCGAATCCGAGACCGAACCGGGCCACCGCGCCGACCAGACCGCGAGGGTTCTTCGTGGTCTGCCGAGCGGTCTCGATGAGCATGCGGGCGAACCCCGCCGGATCGAAGGTGTCGAGCGGCGCAGCTGCGACACCGAGCATCTCCTCGACCGGGCTCTCGTGCTCGAGCTCGATGCTGACCGGCACGCGGTACGGCGGGGCAGCGGGTCGCGGCGCCGCGGTCTGTTCGGGTGCCGCGGCGAGCTTTGCCGCGTTCTTCGGCTTGGCCGGCTTGGTCGCCTGCTTCGACTGCTTGGGTTTCTGCGCGGCGGTCGCCCGGACGGTCGGCGACTTCGCCGCCGCGCTCTTCAATGGCCGTACCGCAAACGTTTCGCGACTGTTATCCGTGCGTTTCGCGGGTCGCTCGGGCGGCGCGCCGTCCGACGCTTGGGCTCCCAAGCTCGGCGGGTTGTTGCGCTTCGTCGCCACGATGGCACCTCGGTCGGCGGGGTGGTCGCGCACCGGGCCCGACCGAGCACCAGGGTACGACAGCGTTCGTCGGAATGTCTGGGCGACTCGGTGGCCTGCGGACCTGCCGGCTCAATCCGATGTGCCGACGACTTCGCTTTCTTCATCGGCAGGACGCGTCATGGGTTCAATCATCGAGCCCGTGAATATCGACACGATCGCGATGGCGGTGCCGGCCAGGGCCGCGTGGGCGAACACGGCGCCGTCGGTGCTCTCGCCGACGATCGCGAGCATGACGGTGGTGCCGACCGCGGCGCCGAGCGAGCCGACCATGTTCTGGATGCCTGCGGCGACGCCCACGTCGGCCATGTCGACGGCGTTGGTGACTGCCGCCGTGTTGGCGGGCCGCGCGTACCCGACGCCCCAGCCGACCACGGCGAGGCTGATGACGGTGAGCGGGAGCGAGCGGTGCCATGCCGCGAACGCGGTGAGCAAGGTGCCGCCGGCCAGCAGGCTGTTGCCGGTGATCTGGACGAAGCGGGTGCCGAGGCGACGATCGTGGCGGCCGGCAACCGACGCGCCGATCGAGAAGAACACCGGCCGGATGGCGATGAGCAGCGCGGTCTTGCGGGTGGTGTAGCCGAACAGCGCCTTGACCATGAACGGCGCCACGGTGAACCCGCCGATGTAGGCGCACTGGACCAGGCCGTTGGTGAGGATCGGTGTCGAGAAGTTCCGGCGGTTGAAGTAGGTGAGGGGCAGCAGCGGATGGCGGACGCGCCGCTCGATGCGAACGAACAGGGCCAGCACCAGCGGGCCGAGGACGAACCCGCCGAGCACGATCGGGTTGGTCCACCCCCAGGGCTTGCCGCGGTTGACCGAGAAGAGGATCGCCGTGATGCCGGCGCCCAGCGTGACGGCGCCCGGCAGGTCGAAGCGCTCCATCGCCCGACGGGCGGTCTCGGGCAGGACCGGGAAGGCGACGATCGACGCGAGCACCGCGGGCACGGCCTGGATGATGAACAACAGCCGCCAACCGAACGCCTCGATGAGCGGGCCACCGGCGACCACCGCGATAACCGGCGACATCGCGAGCACCGATGTGTACAGGCCGATCGCCTTCGCCC
>JBKJKR010000574.1:0-3361 GCA_046597135.1 Acidimicrobiales bacterium
TGGGAGGTGCGGGCGCTCGGTCTACCCGGCGTACCGCTTCCCGAACGTCACGCGGCTGCGATGCTCGAAGCACTGGGCGCGCAGCAGCGCCAGCGCGACGCTCGATGCGGTGACGAGCGTGCCGTGGCCCACGAGGATCGCCATGTCGGCTGCGCCGTATGCCGCGGCCAGCTCCGCCGCCGCGTCGCGGGTGTCGACCACGCCGCCGTACTCGGCGTACACCGAGGCGGTACCGCCACCGTTCGCGCCCGTCTGGTCGTACAACGGGGGAAGCTCGCCGGCACAGGCCCACAACGTGCCGTAGGGCGGATGGTTGTGGATCGCGCACACGATGTCGGGCCGCGCCTTGTGCAACTCGAGGTGGAACACGATGGTGGGGTTGAGGTTGCCCGTGCCCTCGACGATGTTGCCGTCGGCGTCGATGCGCACGATGTCGTCGACGCTGAACTCCTCCCACAAGGAGCCGACGCGCGGGACGAGGATGGTTCCGTCCTCGCGATCGCGCACGCTCACGTGACCGGCGAGCTTGTCGTCGTAGCCCTCCGATGCGAGTTGTCGGATGGCCACCACCATCTGCTGGCGGATGTCGAGCGCGTCGTCGGCCATTGGGCTGCCCCTCGGTAGGCGGGTGCCGGGCGCCGCGTACGGCGACCCGAACCGGTCCGTCGCATAATGGCACGACACGGCCCGCAGGGGCCGTCCTGCCTCGGGGGGCCTTCCTGCCCCCCATGAGGGGCGGCACGACGAGGGGGACGTCATGGGAGTGCTCGACGGCAAGGTCGCGATCGTCACGGGCGCGGGCCAAGGAGTGGGGCAGGGCATCGCCTACGCGCTCGCCGCGGAGGGGGCGCGCGTCGTGGTGGCCGGCCGCACGCTGTCGAAGTGCGACACCACGGTGGCCGAGATCCATCGCCGGGGTGGCGATGCCCACGCACTGCTGTGCGATGTCACCGACGAGGCCGACATCGCCGCATGCGTCGCGGCCACCGTCGCGCAGTACGGAACGATCGACATCCTCGTGAACAACGCGCAGGAGGTCTTCATCACGCCACTGCTGCAGGCCACACGCGAACAGTTCCAACGTTCGTGGTTGTCGGGTCCCCTCGCCGCGTTCTCGTTCATGCAGGCGTGCCACCCCTACCTGTCGGGCGGCGGCGTCATCATCAACCTGGCGACCGCCGCGAGCCTGCGACCGGATCCCGACACCTACGGCGTCTACGCCTCGGTGAAGGAGGCAATGCGCATGCTCACGCGCACGGCCGCCACCGAATGGGGCGGCGACGGCATCCGGGTCATGACCCTCATCCCGCTCGCCACCTCGGCCGGTTACGAGCAGTGGGCCATCGACCGCCCCGAGGAGGCCGCGGCCTTCCTGCGCACCGTCCCCCTCGGTCGCGTCGGCGACTGCGAGGCCGACATCGGGCGCGCCACGGTGTTTCTATGCTCGTCGGATGCGAAGTACATCACCGGCGGCACGCTCATCGTCGACGGCGGTCAGGCGTACCTCCGGTGAACGTGTGCTGCCCGATCCATCCGCGCGTCGCGGGCGCGCCGAGCCACCGACCGAGCGCGCGGGCGCACGACCCCTCGGCACCCGTGCGACTCGCGCTCATCGCCAACGGGAAGCCGAACTCGGTCGAGCTGCTCGACGCGCTGGCCGACGAGCTGCGCACACGTTTCGTGGGGCTCGAGGTGCGTCGATATCGCAAGTCGAGCGTGAGCATCGCGCCCGAACCCGAGGACGTGCGCGACATCGCCGAATGGGCCAGTGCCGTGCTCGCGGCCGTCGGTGATTGAGGCTCCTGCTCGTCGCGCACGATGCGCGATGCGCTCGAGTTCGAGTGGCTCGGCATTCCCTCGGTGGCCATCATCGCCGACGCGCTCACCGGCCCGGCCGACGCGATGCGGCGCCTGTCCGGCATGTCCGACTACCCGTACGTGACGACGAAGTTCCCGGTCGGTGCGCTCGATGCGCCCGGCGTGCGGGCCCGCGCCCGGCGCCACGCCGACGAGGTCTTCGCGCTCCTCACCGATCGACCGGCCCCGGCCGTTCTGCCCACCCTCAGCGCCGCGCAACCGGCCGATGCGACGGATCTGCCGACGCTCCGCTTTGCCGACGAGGACGAAGCACAGCAGGAGTTCGCGACGCGCGGGTGGACCGACGGGAACGTCGTGGTCATCCCGACGGTCGCCCGGGTCGAGCGTCTGCTCGCGTCGACCGATCGGGAAGCGGACGAGATCATGGTGCGGCTCGACACCCGAGACGGCCTCGACGCGACCGTGGCGCAGATCGCGGTGAACGCCGTGATGGCAGGTGTGGACGCCGCACTTTTCCCGGTGGTGCTCGCCGCGCTGGACGCCATCGCCTCGCCCCGCTTCAACCTGCACGCCCACACCGCGACCATGGCAGGCGCCCAGCAGGTGCTCGTGATACGCGGCCCGGTCACGCACCGTCTGGGTTTCCGCACCGAGGACGGGGCGCTCGGACCAGGGTGGCCGGCCAACAACCGGGTCGGCCGAGCGGTGCGCCTCGTCATCCGGAACCTCTTGCGCTCCGTGCACGGCGAGTTCGACCGCGCCGGCTTCTCGCATCCCGGTCGGTTCGGGTGGTGCATCGGCGAAGATCCGCGCTCGCCGTGGCCCCTCGGTGACCCCGACACCAGCGAGGTGTTGGCCTATGCGTCGGTGTGGCAGGGCTCCATCATCAACCACGAGCAGACCGCCGAGCCTCTGCTCGACGATCTCGCACTCGTCGCGCGGACCGGATGTCACTCGAACTGGCTGCACCACGACGCCGCGTCCGAGTCGACCTTCTACGCAACGCGCCCGTTCCTCTTCGTGGCCGGGCACGAGCATGCCGAGGTGCTGGTGCGCGACGGATACCGCGACCTGGGGACGCTCCGCGAGGCGCTCTTTCGTCGACTCACCGATCGGCACCCCGCGCTGCGGCCCGTGGCCATTGCGTCCGCCGACAACATCCACGTGCTCTATGTGCACGCAACCGGGATGCAGCAGACGTGGTTCTTCGCGCCGTTCCAATCGCATGCGCTGGCTCGCCGGGAGATCGGCCAACGAGCTTCTGCGGTGACATAGGTCGGCAGGCCGTCGCGCTCGCCGACACGGTGCTAGGAATGCGAGGTGTCGGGGGGACCGTGGTTCGAAGGTACGCGCCGCCGACTGCTGCTCATCGCCTTGGTCATGGGCACTGCCGCGACGAGCTTTCCCACGACGCTGCTGGCCGCATCGCTCGACACCATTCGCACCGACCTCGACTCGACCACTGCGGTCATCGCGTGGGTGCAGGTGGCACCCAGCCTGGCGTTCGGCCTCGGGATGCCGTTGCTCGGGAAGCTCGGTGATC
>JBKJKR010000467.1:0-3229 GCA_046597135.1 Acidimicrobiales bacterium
CGTGCACGGATCGAATAGACGTGCTCGCAATCGTCGCGGCCAACGGTCAGCGAACGCAGGACGCGCGCGATCTCGTCGGCCACCTCGGCGTCCTCGCTCCGCACGCGAAAGGTCAGACCCGCTGCCTGGTACACCGGCGACGTCGACACCCACTCGAGCGCGTCGAGCTGCTCGAGCAGCCGTCGAGCGCGCGCATCGGGCTCGGGCGACGTCGACCGGGCCGAGGGCGCGGTCTCGACGGCAGCAGACTCGGCGAGCAGGCCGAGCTCGTCGAATCGCGAGACCACGGCAGCCACGTCGCCCTCGACGATCGCCCGATCAGCTGCGAACGTGTCGGACAACGAACGTGCGATGTCCCACATGGTGGTGAGGCCGTCGAGTCGGCGCCACACCAACGCCGCCGTGGCGTTCAACGTGTGCAGTCGCCGATCGGCGGTCTCATAGACCACCGCGCCCGCGCCGAAGCGGACATCGGCGATGTCGGTCCGGGCCCGAGGGGCAAACGCCGCGTCTGTGATCATGGCAACACCTGGTCGTCGGGCGGTCAGCGGGCGGTGCAGGCGCACCCCCTCGCTCCAATCGGCCGCGGGCCGCCATTCGTGAGCCGAGGCCCGGGATCAGCTGCGCTCGCGGCCCTTCTGGTGGGTCCGGCGGCGCCGCTTGAGCCCGAACTCGACCAGCTGCCCGATCACGTTCCCGAGCACCGCGCTGACGAGGATCACGGTCCACACCGCGGCCCGGCGGCTGAACACCACCCAGCTCACCTTGACGTCGGTGTCGTTCTGCACGATGAAGATCAACAAGATGACCGCGAGCACCGCCGCGACGATGATCTCGGGTGACACGCTGCGCTTCGGCGGCTTCGGTGTCTGGCTCTGCGGTACTTGCTCTTCGGCCACAGCTCCCCCTTCGTGGATGGTGTTTCGGTGCAGTCGGGCCGAAGGCTAGTGCCGCCCATGGAGGCGGACGGGAATCTCTCGTCAGGGCGCGGGGTTCGTCAGGGCAGCAAACCACCGACGTCCTCGAAAGGATCACCATGGATGTGGCCGTCACCGGAGCGTCCGGCCTCATCGGCTCGGCACTCGTGTCGTCGCTCGAGGCCGATGGTCATCGCGTCGTCCGCATCGCCCGATCAGGCTCGGCCGGGCCCGACACCGTTCTGTGGTCGCCCGATTCCGGCACCATCGACGCGGCCGGGCTCGAAGGGCTCGACGCGGTCGTCCACCTCGCGGGTGAAGGCATCGCCGAGCGCCGCTGGAACGATCAGCAGAAGCAGCGGATCCTCACCAGCCGCACCAAGGGCACCGCACTGTTGGCCACCACACTGGCCGGTCTGGCGCGGCCCCCGCACGTGCTGCTCAGCGCGTCGGCCATCGGCTACTACGGCGAACGCGGCAGCGCGGTGCTCGTCGAGGACGACGCCCCCGGAGAAGGCTTCCTGAGCGACGTCTGCGTGGCCTGGGAGGGCGCTGCGGCACCCGCCGCGGCCGCCGGGATCCGCGTCGCGACCTTGCGCACGGGCATCCTGCTCGACCGCAAGGGTGGTGCACTGGCCAAGATGCTGCCGCTGTTCAAGCTGGGGGTCGGGGGTCGGTTCGGGAACGGCCGGCAGATCTGGAGCTGGATCTCGCTCCACGATCACCTCGCGGCCATGCGCTTCCTGCTCGAGCACGACATCGAGGGCCCGGTCAACCTCACTGCCCCCCGACCCGTGACCAACGCCGACTTCGCCAAGGCGCTCGCGCGCGCCGTGCACCGTCCCGCGTTGTTCCCGGTGCCGAAGTTCGGCCCCAGCCTCCTCCTCGGCGGCGAGCTCGCACAGAACCTGCTGTACACCAGCGCCGACGTGCGTCCGGCGGTGCTCGCCGATGCGGGCTTCGTGTTCGCCCACCCCGACATCGACACGGCGTTCGCCGCCGTGCTCGCCGGGTGATCGCTACTTCGACTGGAAGCGGATCGCGCCGTCGAGGCGTACGACCTCGCCGTTCATGTAATCGTTCGTGAGCAACTCGAGCGCCATCGACGCGAACTCGGCGGTGGTGCCCATGCGCTTGGGGAACAGCACCGACTCGCCCAACCCGCCCTTCACCGAGATGGACGCCGCGCCGAACAACGGGGTGTCCATGAGGCCCGGGCAGATGGTGTTGACCCGGACCCCGATGCTGGCCAGGTCGCGCGCGATCGGCAGCGTGATGCCGATGACCCCACCCTTCGAAGCGCTGTATGCCGCTTGCCCGGTCTGTCCCTCGATGCCGGCGACCGAAGACGTGTTGACGATTGCGCCCCGCGCGCCGTCCACATCGACCGTGTCGGTCTTGGCCATCGCCGCCGCGGCGAGACGGATGACGTTGAAGGTGCCCACGAGGTTGATGCGCACGACCTTCTCGAACACCGCGAGGTCGTGGGGCACGCCGTGGCGGTCGAGCGTGCGGCCCGCCATGCCGATGCCGGCGCAGTTGACCAGCGAACGCAACGGCCCGGCCGCCGCAGCAGCATCGACCGCGGCCTGAACCGATTGGGGGTCGGTCACGTCGGCCCGCACGTAGGTGCCGCCGATGGCGTCCGCCACCGCCGCGCCGTTCTCGTCGTGGAGGTCGAGCACCACCACGTGCGCGCCTGCCGCGGCGAGTCGACGAGCTGTGGCTTCGCCGAGACCCGAAGCGCCACCGGTGACAAGGGCAGAAGAACCGTCGAGCTGCATGCCCCGCACCTTAATGGCGCCCCATCACCCGCCCGGAGTCCAGCCGTGTGCCATGCGCAGGCAGAAGCAAGCGCTCAAGCGGGAGCCGGCACGTGCCGAAGAGCGGGGGTGATCCGCAGCACGGGAGTCCGGGGTCGATGATCGCGGCGAGGTTCGGCAAGGGTTGGCGCGCCCGGCGCAAGGCCGACCGGGACGACGACACCAGCATCGACGACGAGGCGAACCTCTGGTGGACGCGCGGCGACTTCGTGCAGCACGCCGTGGTGCGCAACCGCACCCACTCGGCGCCGCCCCTCGGAGCCGAGGCCGACAACCGGGGCGAGCACGGTCGGTCCGGACCGACCGATGGCTCGTTCTCGACGATGTTCACGACCGCGTCGCTCTACGAGCCACCGACCGCCCCGGCCCAGCCCACGGCCGCGCGGCCGACGCCGCCAAAGCGGCCGCGTCTCACGCCGAACCACCCGCTCGACGCAGCGTTGCACTCCCTCGGCCTCGACGGCGACGCGACCTGGGCCGACGTGCAAC
>JBKJKR010000083.1:0-3898 GCA_046597135.1 Acidimicrobiales bacterium
GCCTCGAGCTGTTGTGGGACGAGGACCGTCCGCTCAAGGCAGTCTGACGGATGGACCTCGGCCTCGCAGGTTCGTTCGTCGCCATCAACGGCGGCTCGAAGGGCATGGGCCGCGCCGCCGGTGCGTTCGCCCAGCTGCACGAGCGGTGGGGCATGTTGCACGCGCTTATCAACGCGGCAGGCCCGGTCGACGTGGGCATCGGCGGGTTCGAGGCCATCGACGATGCCGAGTGGTTCGCCACCTTCGACATCGGGACGATGAGCGCCGTGCGTTGCGTACGCCACGCACTCCCCCTGCTGCGCCGCGCGCCGTGGGCGCGCATCGTGAACGTCTCCGCCCATTCCGTCCGCCGCCAGTCTCCGGCCATCGTGGCCTACACGGCGTCCAAGGCCGCGCTCACGAGCGTGTCGAAGAACCTGTCGTTGTCACTCGCCGCCGAGGGCATCCTCGTCAACACGGTGTCGCCGGGTTCGTTCAACTCGCCGGGCATGCGCGACTACGTGCTCGCGCTCCCGCCGGAACGTCACGCCGATCCCGACGACCTGTACGACGTCATGCGCATCATCGACGAGGACTTCGGTCACCCCGCGCACCTGCGACGCGCCGGCGACCCGGCCGAGATCGGCCCCGTCATCGCGTTCTTGGTGTCGAAGTGCAACAGCTACATGACCGGCGCCGACGTGAACGTCGACGGCGGTTCCGACTTCTGAGCACGCCAGCTTCTGAACACGTCAATCCATGGGGGAAATCATGCGCGCAGGTGTCTTCGTCGGTGTCGACCGACCCCTTTCGGTCGAGGACCTCACGCCGCTGCCTCCAGGGCCGCACGATGTCGTCGTGCGCATCGACGCGAGCGGGGTGTGCCACACCGAGGCGGCGGTGCTCGCCGGGCACCTGCCCTGGGCCGCGCCGTCGATACTCGGCCACGAGGTCACCGGCACGGTCGTCGACATGGGTTCTCAGGTCACGCGCGTGCGCATCGGCGACCGCGTGATCAGCTCGGGCACACCCGCGTGTTCGAACTGCTATTGCTGCGTGCGCGGCCAGACCCACCTGTGCGAAGAGACGTTCACGCATTCAGCCACGCCGCGGGCGATGCGCAGCAGTGGTGAGCTCATCACCGCCTTTGCCGCGCTCGGCGGTTTCGCCGACATGATGACCGTGCCCGAGATGTCGCTCGTGACCGTGCACACCGACCTGCCCGCCGAGCAACTCGCGCTCATCGGCTGTGCCATAACCACCGGCGTGGGTGCGGCGCTCAACACGGCTCGCATCGTGCCGGGGTCCACGGTCACCATCGTGGGGTGCGGGGGCGTCGGTCAGTCGGTGGTGCAGGGTGCGCGCATCGCCGGCGCATCACGGATCTTCGCCGTCGACCCGCTCGCGCTCAAGCGCGACGCGGCGCGGGCCCAGGGCGCGACCGACCTCATCGACCCGGCTGATGGTGACGTGGTGGCCCAGGTGCGCGATCGAACCGCCGGCCGCGGCACCGACTACTCGTTCGAAGTGGTGGGTCGGCCCGACACCGTCGCGACCGCGTACGCATGCGCACGCCGCGGCGGCATCGTCACCATCGTCGGCATGCCGGCCGCCGATGCCACACTGGCCTTCAACGGGCTCGAGATGTTCCTCGACGCGAAGGAGGTGCGGCTCTCGATCATGGGTTCGTCGCAGATCCGCGCCGATTTCCCCCGCTACGTCGCGCTCGCCGAGACCGGACGACTCGACGTCGCATCGATGATCACCCGCCGCATCGCGCTCGACGACATCAACGACGCGATGCGCGCCATGGATGCCGGTGAGGTCATCCGCACGGTCATCGTGTGAGGGCTCGTCGCGGTGCACGTCGCCCCGCTCCCGGTGATGCGGCTCTGCTCCGCCGAGCCTCGTAGGCTCGCCCGATGACCGACCACCTCGAACTCGGCCACGCGCTCATCACCATGGTCGAGCCGGAGCCCGCGACGGTCGCCGACTACAACCGCTGGTACGAGACCGACCACTTCCTGTCGGGTGTGCTCACCGGTCCGGGTGCGTTCGCCGGGCGGCGCTGGCTGTCCCCCAAGAGCCTCAAGGCCATCCGCTTCCCTCGCGAATCGCCCATCGCCGAGCCGATAGGGGCCGGCTCGTTCATCGCGGTCTATTGGATCGAAAAGGGCCAACTCGGCGCGCACTGCGAATGGGGCTTCCCCGAAGCGGCGCGCCTCGCCGGCCTCGGCCGCATGCGGAGCGATCGCCGGCACATCTCGACCACCTACTACGACCTGGTGGGCGTCACCGCACGTGGCGAACGCCCGGTCCCGGCCGAGCTTGCGCTGCACCATCCCTACGGCGGCCTCGTCATGGTGTGGACCGAGGCGCCCGCCGATGCACCGGCCGACTCCCACGTGTCCTGGGCCACGGGGTTCCGCGCGGCACTCACGACCGACGGATCCGCAGTGGGGCAGGTCGTCACCTTCCGCCCGATCGAGCTCCCCGAACCACTACCCAAGTTGCCCGGGGCCATCGTCGGCGGCGACAGCGCGCGCGACGTGCTGGCGCACTGCTGCTTCGTCGACGGCGAGTTCGGTCGCACCTGGCGCGACATCTCCGCCACCCTGCGCACGGCGTTCGACAGCTCGTCCACCGACGTCGTCCCGCTGCTCGTGGCGCCGTTCATCCCGTCGGTCACCGGCACCGACACCTACCTCGAGGACCTTTGGTGATGCACGACCGCGGCGAGATCGAAAACCTCATGGCCCTCTACACCGAAGCACTCGACGAGGCGCGCTTCGCCGACCTCGGTGTGCTGTTCGCGCACGGCGCAGTCACGATCGAAGGCGGGCCGCAGGACGGCTCGCTCGCCGAGGGCGAAGCGGCGGTGACCGGGCTCTACTCGTCGATCGTCGCGCTCGATGCGGGCGGTCGGGCCAACACCCGCCACTTCATCACCAACATCTTCGTCAAGATCTCGGGTCCGGCGGCCGTCGGTCGCTCGTACTTCGCGGTGAGCCAGCAGACCGCGGATCTGGCGTTGCAGCTCGTGGCGTGCGGCGCCTATCACGACACCTACGAGAAGGTCGACGGCCAGTGGCGGTTCGCGAAGCGCCACATCGTCTGCGATCAGGTGGGCAACCTGAGCCAGCACATGCTCTAGGTCGGCCCCGGCCACGCGGTCGGGTGCGCCTCGTCATGGTGCGCCGATAGGTTCGCCCGATGCAGATGACCCCGGGCGAGATCGCCATCGTCGATGCCACGCTGCGACTCACGGGTCGCGAGCCGCTGGCCTTCGGCGTGCTCATCGACCAGCTGGCCGCCGGCGGATTGCTCGCGGGGCTCGACGCGGACGACCCCGACGACCCGGACGAGCTGATCGACCTCGTCGGCGAGCTGCTGTCCTACGCCGACGACCTGTGGATCACGTTCGACGACGAGTACATCGTGCGCCTCGACCAGCGCCTCGAAGGCGCGATCTTCACCCATCGCGTCACCGACGCCGACCTCGAGCTCTCGGGTGTGCGGCTCACCCCCGACCTCGTGGGCCTCGCACACGACCTCGGCACCACCCCCACGTTGCCGTTGGCCGACGGACAGGGTGAGCTGACCCCCGACTTCGACCTGGCTTACGACGAGGGCGACAAAGGCGCACTCGTCGGCCCGCCCGGTTGGCTCGACGGATTCGCGCCGGGCGACCTCGTGGCCTTCAACCGACGAGGCGCCACCGTCGAGGTGACGCGTGCGCCGCACGACCTGGCCGACGGTGAGCGCGAGTCGGCTCTGCTTCGCGAACGCTACGAGCGCCTCTCGAGCGGCGAGCCGGTCGGGCTCGAGCCGTTGCTGCTCGTGCTCGACGCGTTGGCGCTCGACCCGAACGCGTGGGCCGTACCCACCCGACCCATCCGCGAGCTGCTCGCAGGGGCCG
>JBKJKR010000112.1:0-3890 GCA_046597135.1 Acidimicrobiales bacterium
ACGTCGGTGAACGCCGGCTCTTCGATCTTGTAGGAGTTCCAGGTGACGATGACCGGGACCGGCGCGGTGGGTGCCCACACGCGGACGTCGTTGGCGAGCGCTTCGGTCATGGGCCCGAGCGGCGCGGTGAGCCCGACGACGATGACGTCGACGTTGGGGTCGTTGGCGACGAGGTCGAGGATCTCGAGGCGCTTCTCCTGGGTGATGGACAGCACCAACGAGCCGCCGTTGTCGACCGGGTTCGACACGGTGAGATACGCCGGGATGATCTCGTGCAGCTTGCGCTGCGTCTCCTCGGTGAGCTCGGGGAGAGCGATGCCGCACTTCTCGGCCTGCTCCATCATGAGCGTGCCCGAGCCGCCGGAGATCGAGTACATGCATACGTTCGGGCCGACGTTCTTCGGCAGCTTCGAGAACAGCGCGGCGGTGTCGAGCAGCTCGTCGAGATCGCTCACGCGGGTCACGCCATGTTGGGCGAACAGGCCGTTGACGACCGCGTCGCTGCCGGTGAGGTGACCGGTGTGCGAGCTGGCCATGCGGGCACCGGCTTCGGTCTCGCCGATCTTCAACATGACGACGGGCTTGTCGTTGTCGTTCGCGGCCTGCAGCGCGACGCGCAGCTGGTGCGCCGACTTGAAGCCTTCGACGTACGCGCCGATGACCTGCGTGTCGGGGTCGTAGGCGAAGTACTCGAGGAAGTCACCGAGCTCAAGGTCGACCTCGTTGCCGGTGGGCACCCAACGCGAGAAGCCCACGCCGAACTCGCCACCTTGCACCAGCGGGCGACCGTTGTGGCCGCTCTGGGTGAGCAGCCCGATCTTGCCGCCGCGGTTGCCGGGTGCGTCGGGCATCGGCTCGAACGCGTTGGTGTTGGTGTTGGGGCCGAAGACGCGGATGCCCCACTTGGCGGCGCGTTCGCCGAGGTCGCGCTCGATGGCGGCGCCTTCGGGGCCGACCTCGCTGAAACCCGACGTGAACACGAGCGCGTACTTGATGCCCTTCTCGCCGACCTGGTCGATGATGGCGGGCACCGCGGCCGGGTTCACGTTGACGACCGCGAGCTCGATGTCGTCGTCGATGTCGAGCACCGAGGTGTAGATCGGGATCGAACCCGCGACCATGCCGCCCTTGGGGTTCACCAGGTACCACCGCTTCCCGAACCGGTCGTAGCGCTCGTGCAGCGACTCGACCGTTGCGGTCGCCGCGCCATCGACCCGGCCGATGATCACCGTGCCGTTCGGGTTGAAGAAGTGGTCAAGATCGGTGCGCTGCTGCGCCATTCGTCGCCCCCTCAGGTGTCGCGACAACAGTACGCTGCCCCCCGTACTAGATGCCCAACGCACGTTCTTTGGTGCGCGACCAGGGGGACACGGGTGGCGGATCGGCTGGCAGGCAAGGTGGCGCTCATCACGGGCGCGGCGCGCGGGCAGGGTGCGGCCGAGGCGCGCTTGTTCGCCGCCGAAGGGGCCACCGTCGTGGTGACCGACGTACTCGACGACGACGGTGCAGCACTCGTGGCCGACATCGGCGACCGGGCGTCGTTCGTGCACCTCGACGTCACCCAGGAGGTCGAGTGGCAGGCGGCCATCGACCACATCCGGGCCACGTTCGGGCACCTCGACGTGCTCGTCAACAACGCCGGCATCGGCATCCCCGGCACCATCATCGACACGCCGCTCGCCGACTACCGGCGCGTCATCGAGATCAACCAGGTGGGCACGTTCCTCGGCATGCACGTCGGTGCACCGCTCATGCGTGACAGCGGCGGCGGTTCCATCATCAACGTCTCGTCGATGATGGGCTTCGTCGGCGGCCCGGCGCGCGTTGCGTACACCGCCAGCAAGTTCGCGATCCGTGGCATGACCAAGGTGGGCGCCATCGAGCTCGGTCCCATGGGCATTCGCGTCAACTCCATCCACCCGGGCGCGATCGAGACCGACTTCATCCGCGCCGAGACGCGCCACCTGCTGCCGGTCGAAAAGCTGCCGCTGCAGCGCATCGGTACGCCCGACGACGTCGCAAAGCTCGCGCTGTTCCTCGCGTCCGACGATGCGGCCTATTCCACGGGCAGCGAGTTCATCGTCGACGGTGGCTGGCTCAGCACGACCGCGCTCTGATCACACGAAACGCCAGAGAGAGCAGGGAAGCACATGGGTTCGTCGGAACGGGTGGTCGTCGTCACGGGCGGCGGCCGAGGCGTCGGTCGGGGCATCGCCATGGCGTTCGCCGCGGAAGGTGACCGCATCGCGGTGCTGGAGTTCGACCCCGACACTGCGGCCGACACCGTCGCCGCGTTGCGTGAACGCGACGTCGAAGCCCTCGCGTTCGTCTGCGATGTGGGCGACAAGGTCGCGGTCGACGCGTCGATCGATGCGATCGTGGCCGCCTGGGGTCGCATCGACGTGGTCGTCAACAACGCGCAGTCGGTGCGGTTCGCGAACGTGCTCACCACCACCGACGAGGACGCCGACGTGATGTGGCGTTCGGGCTTCCTCGGCACGTTGCACGTGATGCAGGCCGCGCATGCGCACCTCGCCGCGTCACGGGGCAGCATCGTCAACCTGATCTCGGGCGCGGTGCTCGGCGGGCTCGGCGAGAGCGGCGTGTACGGGGCGGTCAAGGCGGCGATCCGCGTGCTCACCCGCGCCGCGGCCACCGAGTGGGGCCCGCTCGGCATCCGCGTGAACTGCATCTCGCCGTCGGCCCAGACCCCCGCGCTCGACATCTGGAAGGAGACCTACCCCGAGGCGTACGAGAAGCGGGCCAAGCTCATCCCGCTGCAGCACTTCGGCGACCCCGAGCACGACATCGGCCGGGCGGTCGTCCTGCTCGCCAGCGCGGACGCGCACTACATAACCGGTTCCACCGTCACCGTCGACGGCGGTGCCTACTTCTTGTAGATCGGGCACGACGGATGGGTGCGGCACAACCGGTAGGTCGAACGGCCCCTCTCGGCGGTGACGCCCAGGTTTCACTCAACCGCGATTTTGTGCCGGTCGAAGCGTGTGACATGGAGCACGACGCGTTCACCGTTGATGATGTGGCCCGGGTCCTGCGTTCCAACATCCGTCATGTGCAAAAGCTCGTGACCATCGGATTGCTCCGCGTGGACATCGGCGGCCCGCGGGGTCTGGTCTCGCGCCAGGAGCTCGACCGGTTCCTCCGCGAGAACCCGGGCTGGGTGCGCTGACCGACGCGTTCGGTCCATGTCGCGCGCGGCCGTTACCAGCGGGTATCGTCCTGCGCCGTCCGATGACACACGTCTTCTTCTCCGCACCGCGCTGGACGCGCCTGGCCGCCGCTGCATTCGTCGCGGTGCTGGCACCGCTGTGCTTCTTCGGACCGGGCACCGACCTCGACACCGGCGCCGTGCTGCACTCGGGCGAGCGGATCGTGCACGGCGCCTACCAGGCCTCGCGCGCACCCGGCGCGCCGGTGCACGAGGCCGTGACCGGCGTGCTCGACTGGGCGCTCGGCGGGTGGGCCGTGAACCTGGCGTCGTTGGCCGGCGCGTTGGTCCTGTGCGCCGCCCTGTGGACCCTGCTCGATCGCGAAGGCGCGCCCCGACCATGGCTCGCCGCTGCGTTCGTGGCCGCGAGCCCGTGGTTCCAGATCGCCTCGACGTCCACGGTCGACTTCGTCGGCGCCGCCGCGTTGCTCGTGTGCGGTGCCGTGGCCGTGCGCCGTGGCCACGCCGTGCTTGCCGGGGTGCTGTGCGGGCTGTCGGTGGGCATGCGCATGTCGGGCCTCCTGCTGGTGTTCGCCATCGTCGCCGCCGAGGCCACCGGGCGCGACGCCCGTCGCGACCGTGCGCTGCGGGTGCTCGTGGTCAGCGGCGTCGTCGGGGTGCTCAGCTTCCTCCCGCCGTTCCTCGCGGCCGACGGTTCGCT
>JBKJKR010000185.1:0-2786 GCA_046597135.1 Acidimicrobiales bacterium
GACCACGAAACGCACGACGGGGTTCGTCGATTCGACACCCAGCGCTACCGCGGGCGTCCGACCGGTGGCGAGCGCCATGAGTGGGCTCAGCGCAGCGGCGTACTGCAGGCACGACCCGACCTCGTCGGGCTCGGCCGACGCTTTGATGCCGAGCGGCATCACCACGTCGCGTTCGTGGATCCAGCAGTCCCACAACGCGTGCTGCGCGACCAGCCGGATGGGCACGTGTCCGATCGGCGACTCCGCCGGCATCGACCACTGGTCGTCGGTCAGCGCGCCCAGGGTTGCGAGGAGCTCGTCGTTCGTCGCGACGAAGCGCTCGAGCACGTCCGAGTCCGAGAGGTCGCGCATGGTGTCGACGAGCTTCGGTGGCGTCGCCGCCGGATCGAACCCGGCGAGCATGCGGGTCGGCGCACCGGCGCACCCGGCCGCGACCGACGCGTTCCAGAACCCGTTCACCGTGACGAGGTGCGCGACGACATCACGGACGCGCCACTCGCCACAACGCGACGGGTGCATCCACTGCTCGCGACTGAGGCCCTCGAGCATCGACTGCAGACGCCTGCGCTGTCGGGTCACCGGCACCAGCTGTTCGGCCGGATCGGCGTCGATCGACAGCACCGGCGGTCCGTCGTAGCGAGGAGCGAGTCTCATGCGACGCGACTCTAGGTTCGCGCGCGGAGCGCGGAAGTCGTCGAGCCGTCCCCAAGCTGGTGCTGGTAACCCCTGGCTCGGGCTTGGAACCGCGACCGAAGCTTGGTCGATCAGCGGCTGCGGCGTCGCAGCCGCGCGTCGGCCAGCGTCGGCGGGGTGTACCCCGCGTCGGCCCAGCTGAAGTTCGTCCCGGGCGGCACGATCTCGTCGATGCGGTCGAGCACATCGGTGCTGAGCCGGACGTCGACTGCTGGCAGCTGGCTCGTGAGCTGTTCCATCGTGCGTGGGCCGATGATCGCTGACGTCACTGCCGGGTTGCCGAGCACGAACGCGATCGCCATGTCGACGAGCGGCATGCCCGCCTCGTCGGCCAGCGCACCCAGCGCATCGGCCGCCACGAGCTTCGCCTGGTTGGCGGGGTTCGTGAGGTCGTAGCGCTCGGGCGATCGCTTCGCCCGGCGGCTCGTGAGGTCGGCGGCACCGAGGCGCCACGCACCCGACAACCAACCACCCGCGAGCGGACTCCACGGGATGACGCCCATGCCGTACTTCTGGCACGTGGGCAGCACGTCGCTCTCGATGCCGCGCACGAGGATCGAGTACGGCGGCTGCTCGCACACGAACCGTTCACGTTGACGACGCTCGGCGGTCCATTGCGCCTCGACGATGGCCGACGCCGGATAGGTCGAGCTGCCGAGATAGCGCACCTTGCCCTGGCGAACCAGATCGGTCATCGCGCCGAGCGTCTCGTCGACGTCCATGCGCGAATCGGGCCGATGCACTTGGTAGAGATCGATGTGGTCGGTCCCGAGGCGACGCAGGCTCGCCTCGCACTCCTTCATGATCCAGTAGCGCGAGCCGCCGCTCTGGTTCGGACGCGTTCCCATGGGTGCGTAGAACTTGGTGGCCAGCACGACCTCGTCGCGACGCCCGGCTATTGCCTTGCCCACGATCTCCTCGGACTCACCGGCCGAGTACACATCGGCGGTGTCGATGAAGTTGATGCCCGCGTCGAGTGCTGCATGGATGATCGAGATCGAATCGTCGTGATCGGCGTTGCCCCACTGGCCGAACATCATTGCGCCGAGGCACAACGGACTGACCTGGAGACCTGTGGTCCCGAGACTGCGATAGCGCATGACGCCCCCCTCGTGTTCGCCCGAGCTCCCACCGTAGCTACGCTCGGCCGATGAGCGACACGACGAACGACTCCACCATGGGTGGCTCCACCGACGACACCAAGGACGTGGTGACCGTGGAGCGCATCATCCCGGCCCGGCCCGAACCGATCTTCGAGCTGCTGGTAGACCCGTCACGTCACCGCGACATCGACGGCTCGGGCACGGTGCGCGACGTCAAAGGCGAGTCGTCGCGGCTGCGTCTCGGGAGCACGTTCGGCATGTCGATGCGCCTCGGCATCCCGTATTCGATGGTCAGCACCGTCGTCGAGTACGAGGAGAACCGCCTCCTGGCGTGGCAGACGCGCGGTCCGGGTCGCATCGGCAAGCGCGTCGGGGGACGCATCTGGCGCTACCGACTCGAGCCGGTCGACGGCGGCACTCGCGTGCGCGAGTCTTGGGACATCACCCGCGAGTCGCCGCTCACCAAGTGGCTCATCAGCAGGGTCGGCGCCGCGGATGCCCGCAAGAACATGTCGGCCACGCTCCGACGCATCGAAGAGCTCGTCACGGCCGGGCCGGCGAGCGAGCAGCCGTCCGAGGGTTCGACCGACGGGTGACCGGGTACGCCACCGAGATGATCGAACAGACCACCCGCACCCTGCCGCTGCCCGCCCACGCGTCAGAGGGACTCGACGCACGGCTGATCGCGGTGCTGCGATCGTTCGTCCGCTCGTCCGTGTCGTTCGGCCGGAGTCCGGGCGACGCGTTCGAGCGCGTCGCCCGAGCGTTCAGTACGCGCATCGTGAAGCAGTCACTCGCAGATCCGCGCCCCATCCGCGACGTTCATGAGCTGCAAAAGGCCCTGTCGCAAAAGAGCGCGCTGCCGTTCGACAGCACCGCAGCCGCGATCGTGACCAAGACCGTGCTGAGCCGGATCGGCCCGGTGAAGTTGCTCGCTCGACGAGCCCCGTGGTTGATGGCAGCGAGCGTGGTCCCCGACATGTATGCCGC
>JBKJKR010000227.1:0-2916 GCA_046597135.1 Acidimicrobiales bacterium
AGCGCGGCGAGCTCCGACTGGGTCACGACGCCCGCCGCGCCGGCGACGCGTTGATGCACGCGTTCGCTCAGCGCGAGCCGGGAGACGTACTCGATGAACGAGGCGATCTGCACGATCGACCGGTCCTTCGGCTGCTTGCTCACGCGCTCCACCTCCACGCTCCACCTCCACACCTTGCCCTGCAACCAGTTGTGTGCAAGCATACACCTATTCACGGGTACCGCCAGACCTCCAGAGGAGCAGACTCGATGGAAACCACCGACCGCTACACGATCATCTCGGCCGACACGCACGCCGGCGCCAACCACGAGACCTACCGCGAGTACCTCGACCAGAAGTACGTCCCCGACTTCGACGCGTGGCGCAACAAGTACAAGAACCCCTGGAAAGACCTGCGCGACACCAGCCTTCGCGTGCGCAACTGGGACGACGATCGCCGCGACGCCGACCAGAACGCCGACGGCGTCGTCGGCGAGGTCATCTTCCCGAACACGGTGCCGCCGTTCTTCCCCAGCTTCGTGCTGTTCGCCCCCCCGCCCAAGGAGGACGAGTACGAACTTCGCCACGCCGGGATCCAAGCCCACAACCGTTGGATGGTCGACTTCTGCTCCCACGCACCCGCGCAGCGGGCCGGCATCGGCCAGATCTTCCTCAACGACATCGACGACGCCATCGCGGACGCCAACTGGATCAAGGACAACGGGCTGCGCGGCGGCATCCTCCTCCCGAACATCGCGCCCGACGTCAAGTGGGTGAAGCCGCTCTATCACCCCGACTACGACCGGCTGTGGGCCGTGCTGCAAGACCTCGAGATCCCGGTGAACGCGCACGGCGGCACCGGCTCGCCCGACTACGGCCGTTTCGCTTCGACGCCGATGATCATGATCAGCGAGGTGGGCTTCTACTCGCAGCGCCCGTTCGTGCACCTGTTGCTCAGCGGTGTCTTCGAACGCTTCCCGAGACTGAAGTTCGTGATGACCGAGATGGGTGCGTCGTGGATCCCGCCGTTGCTGAACCAGCTCGACGCGATCATCGCCAACGTGCGCAAGGGTGAGATCGGCGAGCTGAAGTACACCGAGGAGAACACGCTCGCTCGTTCCGCCACCGAGTACTTCAACCAGAACTGCTGGGTGGCCGCCAGCCAGCCCGGGCCGGCCGATGCCGCAGCGCGCGCCATCATGGGCCCCGACCGCTTCATGTGGGGCAGCGACTACCCCCACGACGAAGGCACCGGCCCGTTCACCACCGAGCACCTTCGCCAGGTGTTCCACGACGCGAAGCCCGCCGAGCTCAAGCGCATCCTCAGCGAGAACGCGGCCAAGCTCTACGACTTCGACCTCGATGCACTTGCCCCGCTCGCGGAGAAGTTCGGCCCCACGGTCGGCGAGATCGCCGAGCCGTTGCGCGAGCTCCCCGCCAATCCCAACAGTGCACTGTTGAAGGGCGCCGCCGGCATGCACACCACCATCGCGTGACCGACCGGACGCGTCCCATCCGCTCGGTGCTCTACATGCCGGCGGCGAACGCACGCGCCATCGAGAAGGCTCGCACGATCAACTGCGACGCGTTGATCCTCGATCTCGAGGACGCCGTCGCGCCTGACGCCAAGGACCTGGCCCGCCGCCAAGCGGTCGACGCGGTACGTGCCGGCGGATTCGGCAACCGCGTCGTGACCATTCGGTGCAACGGACTCGACACGCCCTGGGGCGCCGATGACATCGCGGCCATCGCCGCGGCCATGCCCGATGCCATCGTGCTGCCCAAGATCGCCGACACCGAGGACCTGGCCCGCTACAAACGCGCGCTCGCCGCGTCCGGCGCGGACGGTGCCTTGCGGCTGTGGCCCATGATCGAAGTCCCCAGTGCGATCCTGACCGCACGCGACCTCGGGGCCGACCCCGAGGTCGACGTCTTCGTCATGGGCACCAACGATCTGACACTCGAACTGCGGGCCGCGGCGGTCCCCGGGCGCGCGCCGATCGTGCCGCACCTCGCGCACGCGTTGCTCGCGGCGCGTGCGTGCGGCATACGCATCGTCGACGGCGTGTTCAACGACATCGGTGATCTCGACGGGTTCGTCGCCGAGTGTCGCCAGGGCGCCGACATGGGGTTCGACGGCAAGACCCTCATCCACCCGAACCAGGTCGAGCCCTGCAACACCGCCTGGACACCGACCGACGCCGAGATCGCCCATGCCCACAAGGTCATCGAGGCCTTCGACGCGGCCGCCGCGACCGGCCGCGGTGTGGCCACCGTCGACGGGCGCATGATCGAGAACCTCCACGTCGAGATCGCGCGTCGCGTCCTCGCCGTGACCGACGCGTCGACCACCACTCCTGGCTGACCCGCCCCATGCCGACGCCGAAGCTCGCACATCTCCCCGCCCTGGACGGCCTACGGGGACTTGCGGTGATCGGCGTGCTCGCGTTTCACGGCGAGTTCGAGTTGTTCAAGGGCGGGTTCCTCGGCGTCTCGACGTTCTTCACGTTGTCGGGCTTTCTCATCACCACGTTGTGGCTCCGTGAGTTCGCCACGCACGGCACCATCTCGCTGAGCTCGTCGAGACGAACCGCCCCGAGCTGATCGTGAGCATGCTCGGCAAGTGGGATCGGGATTGGTGGCAGAGCAATGGCGACGACGCATACGCGAAGCTCGTCGACGAAGCGGTCGCAGTGCTCAGTGCCCACGGCGCGCGTGTCCATTTGCTCGCCATGCCACCGAGCAGCGTCAAGCCCGATCGATCCCTGAACCGCATCTACGAGCGGGTGGCCGCATCGCACCCGGGCACCGTGATCTACGACGACTTCGAAGCCGTGCTGCGCACCGGCGAGGTCACCAGTTCCACAGGACAACGGGTGCCGCTCTACGGACGGGTTCGCATGATGGACGGGGTACGCCTGCTCCTGCGAAAGCCCG
>JBKJKR010000275.1:0-3866 GCA_046597135.1 Acidimicrobiales bacterium
CTCGGGTGGTGCGTTCGCGAGCATCGCGGCGGCACGGGCGAAGTCGTTCACCGTGTGGCCCCAGATGCTCGCGACCACCGTGGCGCCGGTGGCGATCAGGTCGGGCAGCTCGTGTTCGAGCCACGCCTCGACACCGGGGCCCTGCAGACCGACGCTGTTGATCATGCCTGCGGTGGCCTCGAGCACGCGTGGCGCAGGGTTGCCCGCCCAGGGCTCGGCCGAGAGCGATTTGACGACCATGGCGCCGAGCGACGCGAGATCGACGTAGGGCGCGAGCTCGGCACCGTGACCCGCGGTCCCGGACGCCGTGCACAACACCGAGCGGAGCCGGAGCGAACCGACGGTGGTGGCCAGCGAGACCTCGGGCACCGGCGCGCTCGTGGCGCCTCGGCGCGGCCGCCGATCGCGCATCAGAGCGCCACGCCTCGGTGGTACTCCTGCAGCGGCCGCACCTCGAGCTTGTGCGTCGACCAGTCGACCATGCCGTGCGCCGCGGCCAGCGCGGCCGCCGCCGTGGTGAGCAGTGGTACGCCGTTGCGTTGCGCCGCGGTGCGGATGTGCGCGCCGTCGGCCCGGGGCCCGCGGCCACGTGGTGAGTTCACGACGAGTTGGATGTCGCCTGCGGTGATGAGATGCACACCGTCGTCGCCCGGCTCGCCGATCTTCACCAGCACCTTGCGCACCGAGATGCCCGCCGCCACGAGTGCAGCCGCGGTACCGGCGGTGGCCACGATGTCGAAGCCCAGCTGCACGAAGAGCTCGGCGGCCTCGCACCCGAGAACCTTGTCGCGATCAGCGAGCGACATGAACACCGTGCCGCTCGTGGGCAGGGGGCCTCCGGCCGCGATCTGGCTCTTCGCGAACGCCAGACCGGTGGTGCGATCGATGCCCATGACCTCGCCGGTGGAGCGCATCTCGGGACCGAGCACGGCGTCGGCCTCGGGGAAGCGACTGAAGGGCAGCACGGCTTCTTTGACCGCGACGTGGTGCTGGTTGATCGGCGCGCGCAGCAAACCCTCGACGCGCAGCTCGGCCAGCGTTGCGCCGACCATGATGCGCGACGCGATCTTGGCGAGGGGCACGCCCGTGGCCTTGGCCACGAACGGCACCGTGCGCGACGCCCGCGGGTTCGCCTCGATCACGAAGACCTGGTTGGCCTTGACCGCGTACTGGACGTTGATGAGCCCCCGCACGTCGAGCGCATCGGCGATGCGGCGGGTGTAGTCCTCGATGACCTTGATGGTCTCGGCCGACAGGTACGGCGGCGGGATGATGCACGCGCTGTCACCGGAGTGCACGCCCGCTTCTTCGACGTGCTCCATGACGGCACCGATCACGAAGTCGCCGGTCGCGTCGCGCAGTGCGTCGACATCGACCTCGGTGGCGTCCTCGAGGAACCGATCGACGAGCACAGGGCGCTCGGCGGCGAGACCGCCCTCGATGGCGAGGCTCCCGAAGCCGACGACGGCCTTCCATGCCCGTTCGAGGCTCTCGTCGTCATAGACGATCTCCATGGCGCGTCCACCGAGCACGTAGGACGGGCGCACCAGCGCCGGGTAGCCGATGCGTTCGACGATGGACTGCGCCTGCGCGAGCGTGAGCGCGGTGCCGCCTGCGGGCTGGGGGATCTCGAGTCGACCGCACAGCGCGTTCCACCGATCGCGATCCTCCGCGAGATCGATCGAGTGCGCACTGGTGCCGAGCACCAACGACGGCGGCAGCTGGCCGGAGAGCTTCAGCGGCGTCTGACCGCCGAGCGAGACGATCACGCCCATCGGCTGCTCGGCGTCGATGATGTTGGTGACGTCCTCGAAGGTGACCGGTTCGAAGTAGAGGCGATCGCTGGTGTCGTAGTCGGTCGAGACCGTCTCGGGGTTGCAGTTGACCATGATGGTCTCGAAGCCCGCGTCGCGCAGCGCGAAGCTGGCGTGCACGCAGCAGTAGTCGAACTCGATGCCCTGGCCGATGCGGTTGGGGCCGGAGCCCAGGATCATGACCTTGGGCTTGCTGCTCGGGCGGACCTCGTCCTCGTCCTCGTAGCTCGAGTAGTGATACGGCGTCTCGGCATCGAACTCGGCCGCACACGTGTCGACGGTCTTGTAGGTCGGGACGACTCCTGCAGCGATGCGGGCCGCGCGCACCTCGGCTTCGGTGATGTCCCACAGGTAGGCGAGCTGGCCATCGCTGAAACCGAGGCGCTTGGCCCGGCGCCATGACCGCGGGGTCATCGACGCGAAACCGATCTCGAGCAGCGCCTGGCGCTCCTCGCCGAGCATGGACATCTGGTCGAGGAACCACGGGTCGACCTTGGTGGCCGCGTAGACGTCGTCGACGCTGACGCCGCGCCGCAGCAAGGCTTCGAGCTGCGGCGTGCGGTCGGGAGTGCCGATCGCGGCGCGGCGAAGGAGCTCGGCGGTGTCGATCTCGTCGAGCTTGCGCTCGGCCGGGTCGCAGTTCAGCCCGAGGCGGCCGGCCTCGAGCGACCGGAAGGCCTTCTGGATGGACTCGGGGAACGTGCGACCGATGGCCATGACCTCGCCGACGGACTGCATCTGGGTGCCGAGCACGCCGCTCGTGCCGGGGAACTTCTCGAACGCCCAACGCGGCACCTTGGTCACCACGTAGTCGATGGTGGGCTCGAAGCTCGCCGGCGTCTTCTTGGTGATGTCGTTCGCGATCTCGTCGAGCGTGTAGCCCACCGCGAGGCGCGCGGCGATCTTCGCAATGGGGAAGCCCGTGGCCTTCGAGGCGAGCGCGGAGCTGCGCGACACGCGCGGGTTCATCTCGATGATGACCTGCTCGCCGGTCTCGGGGTTCACCGCGAACTGCACGTTGGAACCACCGGTCTCGACACCGACGCGGCGTATGCACGCGAACGCCGCGTCGCGCATCTGCTGGTACTCGACGTCGGACAGCGTCTGGATCGGAGCGACCGTGATGGAGTCGCCGGTGTGCACACCCATCGGGTCGAGGTTCTCGATCGAGCAGATGATCACGCAGTTGTCGGCGCGGTCACGCATGACCTCGAGCTCGAACTCCTTCCAACCCGCGATGGACTTCTCGATGAGGATCTCGGAGATGGGGCTCGCGTCGAGACCGCGTTGCGCGAGATCGAGCAGCTCCTCGGGGGTGGACGCGATGCCGGTACCCCGCCCACCCAGGATGTAGGCGGGTCGGATGACCACCGGGAGGCCGACGCGCTTCGACACCTCGATGGACTCGGCGAGATCGTGGGCCACACCCGACGGCGGCACGGACATGCCGATCTCGATCATGGCCCTCTTGAACAGCTCCCGATCCTCGGCCGTGGCGATGGCTTCGGCGTTGGCGCCGATGAGCTCGACCCCGTGCTGTTCGAGCACGCCGCGCGCGACCAGCTCCATCGCGAGGTTGAGCGCGGTCTGGCCCCCGAGGGTGGGCAGCAGCGCGTCCGGCTTCTCGCGCTCGATGATGCGCGTGAGCACATCGGGGTCGAGCGGCTCGATGTAGGTCGCATCGGCGAAGTCCGGGTCGGTCATGATCGTCGCGGGGTTCGAGTTCGCGAGGATCACGCGGAACCCTTCCTCGCGCAGCACACGACAGGCCTGCGTGCCTGAGTAGTCGAACTCGCAGGCCTGGCCGATGATGATCGGTCCGGACCCGATGAGCAGGATCGAATGGATGTCGTCCCGGCGCGGCATGTCAGTGACCTCGCTGCATGAGAGTGGCGAACTCCTCGAAGAGGTAACGGGAATCGTGCGGACCGGGCCCCGCCTCGGGGTGGTACTGCACGCTGAACGCCGGGACGTCGCGCATTCGCAGCCCCTCGTTCGTCAGGTCGTTGAGGTTGATGTGGGTGACGTCGACGTTGCCCGGAAGGCTCTCCT
>JBKJKR010000492.1:0-5483 GCA_046597135.1 Acidimicrobiales bacterium
GTCGGCTGGTCCACCGCCGACGCCGACATCGACGCGTTCATCAGCGCGCTGCCCGACGCGATCGCCAAGCTGCGCTCCTACCGCGCCTGAGCGGTCGGGCGGGCGATCACGACGATGTTGTCCTCGTAGCTCTGGCGGTCGCGACCACCGGACCGCCGCAGCTCGTGCTCATCAGCTGCGGCGGTCCGGTGGTCGCGAACAGCTCCGGGGGCAACTCGTCCTTGTCGATGCGTTCGACGCTCGAGACCGTGAACACCGCGGACGCTCCGTCGACGAAAGCCACCGCAACCTCGTCGCCGACCTTGGTCGAGGCCAAACGCCGGAAGACGCCGTCGACACCGTCGAACGCGATGTGCGCGGCGAGCACCGAGCTGCCGGTCTCGCCCGGTCGTGGGCCGAACTCGTACCAGCCGACCTCGCGCGCCCCCGGCACCGCGAACGCGCCGCTTGCGTCGACCCATGGACGTGGGTGGACTGGCTTTCGTGGTCCACTACGCCCCAGATCCGGAAACGGATGCGCGCAGCTCTCCGCCGGATCGAACAGTCCGTCAGTCGTGCGTGAAACGCTGCTCGCGGAACGGGTCGCCGTAGTTGTGATAGCCGCGTACTTCCCAGAACCCGGGCTTGTCGGTGAGCGCGAGCTCGAGCCCACGGATCCACTTGACCGACTTCCACAGGTACAACTGCGGGATGAGGGTGCGCGCCGGGAAGCCGTGCTCGCCCTCGAGCGGCTGATCGTCGAACGCGTACGTCAGAAGGCAGTTGTCGCCGAGCGCATCGGCGATGGGCACGTTGGCCGTGTACCCGTACTCGGCGTGCTGGATGAGGTGCATCGTGTCGGACTTCATGCCTGCGAGGTCGAACAGGTCACGCAAGCGCACGCCCTTCCACACCGTGTCGAACTTCGACCACTTCGTCACGCAGTGGATGTCGGTGGTGATCTCGACGGACGGCAACGCCCGCAGCTCGTCCCACGTGAGCGTGACCGGTGTCTCCACGTTGCCGAAGATCTGCAGGGTCCAGGTGGCCATGTCGTAGGTGGGCACGTCGCCCACGTGGAGGACCGGGAAGCGGTCGGTGTGGTACTGCCCCGGCGGGAGCCGGGACGGGTCGATGCCCCGGTCCTCGAGCTCGCGACGGTTGCGTTGGAAGAAGCTCATGCCGCCATTGTCGCAGGAGAACACGCGCTACTCGACGCGTAGGCTGCGACTCGTGACGATGTGGCTCGTGCGGCATGCCAAAGCGGGGAGCCGCAGTTCGTGGTCGGGGCGGGATTCCGACCGGCCACTCGTGCCGAAGGGCTTTGACCAGGCCGGGGCCATCGCCGCTCGGCTCGGCGGTCACCGCATCACCCGCGTTTTGTCGAGTCCGTCGTTGCGCTGCCAACAGACCGTCGACCCACTTGCCAATGCGCTCGGCCTGTCCGTCGAGGTGCACCCGGCGCTCGATGAAGGCCAAGGCCCGAGCGAGGCGCTTGCGCTCATCGACTCGTTCGCGCAAGCGGGAACGGACGCGGTGCTGTGCAGTCATGGCGACGTGATCCCCGAGGTGCTGGAGCAGCTTGCGAGACGCGGCGTGGAACTGCCCCTCCCCCGTCACTGCGCCAAGGGTTCGATCTGGCGGCTCGACGTGCACGACGGAACCGTCGCACTCGGCACGTACCTTCCGCCCGAGTGAGCGCTACCTCGTGCCGAGCGCGGTGGCGATCGCGGTGCGCAGGCCGAAGTTGTCGATGAGCGTCACCAGCGCAGCCGGCTTGTCGGCGAGCGCGTCAAAGGCCGTGAGATCCGCTTTGGCCTCGGCCGAGCGCGACAGGCCGAACTGATAGGTGAACGACCGGAACACCAGAGCGTCGGCGTAGCCGGGATTAGCGGCGAGCACTCGGCCGAAGTAGTCGAGCGCACGCGTCACGAGCGCGGGCTGCTTCTGGTCGACCCCGGCACGGGCCAACGCCCAACCCGTGTAGGTGCGCGGGCGGGGGTCGCTCGGGTCGGCCGCACTCATGAGCTCGTAGAGCTTGAGCTCGTCGGTGACCCGCTTGTCGTAGTCGAGTTGCTGCGCCGCGAAGAACACCTCGTCGAGCGTGAGCCCGGCGCTCGCGATCGATGGGGGGCTTGCGACCAAGAGCTTCGGCTCGACCCGGCCGAGGGCCACGCGTTCACGAAGCTGCTGTGACGCAATGATCTGATCCATGATCGGCGGCGCATCGAGGGTGTCGAACACCTTCAGCTGTTCGTGCGCTTCCTCGAACTTGCCCGCGGTGGTGAAAACCACGGCACGAAACACCCGAGCGTCGGGATACTCGGGGTCGAGATCGATGGCCGCATCGAGGTCGGTCGCCGCGGCCGCCGCGTCACCGGAGCGCACCTTGCTCCACCCGCGGTAGGTGAGCGCCTCGACGTTGCCCGGTCGCAGCTCGAGCGCTTCGGAGTAGAGATCGATGGCCTTGTCGTAGTTGCCTTTGACCGACGCGGCCTGCGCATCGCTCAACAGCTGTCGAGTGTCGGCGATCGTGTCGCCCGTCAAGGAGTCGCCGGCCCCACGCGTGCCCGAAGCGCGAGCGATGAGCACACCGGACAGACCGGCGAGCACCACGGTGAGGCCGACCCACGCAAACACCCGGCCGCGTGAACGCCCGGGCGCGACCGTGGCTCGCTTTGTGCGACGCTGCTCGATGGAGCGCAGCACAGCGGCCGCGCGAGCGGTGTAGTCGTCCTTCAGCGCGGCGTAGTCCGTCGCATCGACGTCGCCCGCGGCGTGCTCGCGCTCGAGGTCCTCGAGCGAGCGCAGGAGGAAATCACGTTCCTCCTCGAGCGAGGCGAGCGCACCGGGGTCGAGCGACGCAGCGAGCGCAGGTCGCGTGGCGGTCGTGGCGGCCTCGTCAGTCATCGTTGTCCACGAACGGTTCAGCGGCCTGGGCGCGCGTCGCGGCCTCGCGGGCGGCCGCGGTGGCCAGGGCTGCGTCGACGATGGCGCGGTCGGCGTCGGTGGCCATCGACGGCGCCTCGTTGCGCCATTTGCGGAACACCGCCACGAGCCCGGCGAGCGCGAGCACGAACGCGAACACGGGGAGGAACCACACGAGCCCGGTGACACCCGAAGCCTTGGGCCGAAGGTCCATGTCGGGGTAGAGCGCGCCGAGGTACTGACGGATCTGGTCGTCGGTCTGCCCTTGATCGAGTCGCGACCGGATCTCCTTTTGGATCTCGCGCGCGATGGGCACGTCGGACTCGGCGATGGACTGCCCGGAGCAGACCGGGCACGCGAACTGACCGGCGAGCGACAGCATGCGCTCGTTGTTGTTGGCCGGTGCGTCGCTCGTGTCGAACGTCGCCACCGACAACAGCGCGAGCCCGAGAGCTGCGACCACGATCCACCACCACGAACGCTTCGTGCTTCGCATGAGGGTCAGCCCCCGAGCGCCGTGATGTAGCCGTCGATGTCGTCGGCCTTGACGCCACCGATGACCTTGACGGCCACCAACCCGCTGGGCGCGATGAGATACGACTCGGGTACTGCCGTGACGCCGTAGCTGATGGCCACCTTGCCGGTGTCGTTGAGCAACACCGGCCACGACCCACCGTTCGCGGTGAAGAACGACTGCACGGCGGCCGGGCGGTCCTCGAAGGTGACGCTCACCATGGCGAGATCACCGGCGGCCTGATGACGGCGCTCGAGCTCGACGAGCTCGGGGTGCTCCTGCTGGCACGGCACGCAGGTGGTCGAGAAGAAGTTCACGACGACCCACTTGCCGCGGTTGAGATCGAGGTCGAACGAATCCCCGCGAAAGCCCGTGCCCACTATGGGCGGCGCGGCCTTGCCGAGCAGCGGGCTCCGCGTGGCCTTGTCGCCCGTGTCGCTGACCGCCAAGAGCAGCACCAACAGCGCGGCGACGACCGCGACGCCACCGGCAACGTACGGCGCGAGCCGCCCGCGCGACCGCGTCACGGCAACCGCCCCGTCGTCGGCAACCGCGCCGTCGTCGATGTCGGTCTCGGTCATGTGATCACCAACTCGGGTTCGGTGCGGGTCGGCGCCGGTGGCTCGGGCCGCTCGGCGAGCGGTGCCGAAGTGGGCGAGATGGGGTTGCGGCGCTTGCCGGGGAACGCGGCCAGCGCGGTGCCGATGGCCATGACGCCACCACCGATCCACAACCAGATGATCAGCGGCTGCACCACCACGCGCACGGTGACCGGGTCGCCCTGCTTCTCGGGGAAGGCGATCACCGACAACATGATGTCCTCGGTGAGACCGGTGCGCACCGACGGCGTACCGATGTTCTGACCGCTGAACGCGTAGATGCTTATGCCCGGTGCGTAGGTCTGGCCGCCGTCGATCTGCAGCTGGGCCTGCGTGAGCGACTTCTCGGGCAGCTCCTTGGTGGTGATGCCCCGGAACGTGATCTCGTGCCCGCCGACGGTTCCGGTCTGGCCCTCCGTGAGCTGGAGCTCTTGTTGGTGCGCGTACGACGACGACGAGGCGAACGCGACGGCGATGAGGATGACCCCGAGGTGCACGATCATGCCGCCGTTGGTGCGGCCCACGACGCCGCGCCAACCTTGGCGCCGCGAGGCCAGCACGATCTGGCGCAGCGCAGCGCCGGCGGCGAACCCGCCGAACGCGAAGGCCAGCACCGGTGCGAACCCACGTGCGTCGAGCAGCAGTGCGACGGTCATGGCGCCGAGCCCGCACCAGGCGGGCCAGAACAGCCGTTGCGACAGGAGCTCGCCGCTGGCCTTGCGCCACGGGAGCACCGGAGCGATCGACATGAGGAAGAGCAACACGAGCCCGATGGGCATCGTCATGCGCTCGAAGTAGGGCGTGCCCACCGAGGTGCGGTCGTCGTTGATGGCCTCGACGATGAGGGGGAAAACCGTGCCCAGGAGCACCACGAACGCGAACGCGGCGAACATCACGTTGTTGGCCAGGAACGCTCCCTCGCGCGACAACGGCGAGTCGATGCGCCCGGGTGATCGGAGTTGGTCGCCCCGCCACCCGATGAGCCCCACGGTGACGGCGACGATCAGCGCGAAGAAGCCGAGCAGCAGCGGACCGATCGTGGAGTTGCTGAACGCGTGGACGGACGCGACCACGCCGCTACGGGTGAGGAACGTGCCGAGGATGGTGAGGGCGAACGTGGCGCACAGCAACGACAGGTTCCACACGCGCAGCATGCCGCGACGCTCCTGCACCATGACCGAGTGCAGGTATGCGGTTCCCGTGAGCCACGGTAGGAACGACGCGTTCTCGACCGGGTCCCACGCCCAGTAGCCGCCCCAGCCGAGCACCTCGTAGCTCCACCAGGCGCCGAGGATGATGCCGATGGTGAGGAAGCCCCACGCGAACAACGTCCACCGCCGCGTGGCCACGAGCCAGCCCTCGCCGACCCGACCCGTGGCGAGCGCCCCGATCGCGAACGCGAACGGCACGGTGAAGCCGACGTAACCGAGGTAGAGCATCGGCGGGTGAAACGCCATTAGCGG